>SHVE01000011.1 GCA_009694365.1 Thermoleophilia bacterium
CGCCAAAGGACCAGGGCCGTGAGCGCAACGGTCTTACCATTCTGCCGCGCGACCGACACGAGACTCCGCCGATGAATGAGGTCGCCGCTTTCGTCGTGTTCTAGTTGGCCGGAGATTGCGTGAACCTGCCACGGCATCAAGGTCATGCCCAGGTGTTCGAGGGCGAGCGCCGCCACCTCGGAGCCGTAGGACTCACCCCCCGTTAGTGGTGTTTCGAGCCGGGGCGTGGTGGGTCCGGCCGCTGGACCGAGGCAGTCCACATCGCGGCAGCGGCCGATGAGCCAGCGACCATCGCCTACATCGAGGATCTGGTGACCGCAGCCGCGCCGGCCGGCTACCAGCCGCCGCCGGTTCCTGCCTCCGCGGGGCCCGCGCGTCGGGTCGTACCCGGGGAGGGGGTGCGGAGTGGCATCGCGTCTGGCGGCAACGGTCTCGTGGCAGGGGGTCGGGACATCGAGTGACCAGCACGGACCACATTCAGAGGGCAACGGCTCGCCGCCCGCGTGCTCGTCAAGCGCCCTCGGACTGTCTGAGCGCGCAGGACAACGGGGCCCTGGCGCCATCCTCGCCGTACCGGATGCGGGCAACGGGTAGATGGGTCGACCCTCGCTCGCGTCGGTGACCCCCCGGTGACACCCCAGCCCGCACAGAAGCGTTCTAAGCGGGGGGTTACCGCCTTACTCGTAATGAAGGGGTCAGCGGTTCGAATCCGCTCGTCGGCTCTCACTTTTCCCACTCCTATGCGGTTTTCCACATCGCGAAGTAGTCAGCAATGGCCACATTGTGGCGGCTGAGAGGCGGCCAGCCCAATCAAGTCGAGTGGCGGGACCCTTAGGCCGTTCGCTGCGATAGGCAGTAGGCGTGGCGCGCACTCGGTCCGGGAGAATCCGAATCATCAGGTGGACCCGTCGTTGTCCCCCCAAGTAGGAGATCACATCCGGTGCATCAGGTCCGCCGTCGGGTCGATTCCCCATCGCATCGCGACCTCGTCGAGGTCGGGTGCCATCGGCCAGGAGTCGGGTCGCTGGGGTCCCTCATGGGCGGGGGTCCCGCCCTTCAGGGACATGCAGCCGTGGTTGGCGCCGAGGTGGTTGATCTGGGCGATGTCCTCATTCGAAAGGCGGCGGGTCGTGCTCACCGCGGCGAGTTCGGCGCGCTGTTGCTCCACGGTCTTGTGGCCGGTCCCGGCTTCCTGGATGAAGGTGGGCACCACCGCGTGGACGGCGGTTTGGGAGAGGGTCCACTCCGCGGCCATTTGTAGCGGTGTGAGGCCGAGGCGATCGGCGATGGGCTGCACCTCGGCGAGGCGGCGGCGGCCGTCGGCCACCCAGCCCGCCGGGCGGTAGGCACGGTGATCACCCGGGGTGAGGGCGTCCTCGTCGGGCAGGTCGCCGTGGAAGATGCCGCCGTAGTCGAGCACGCGGGCGAGCACCTTCACGCCGTACCGGTCGAGTGCCGGGAGCGCCATACCGCCCGGCCAGAACTCGAACGGGTTGAGAATGATCATGGCCCAGTCGATTTCGTCGCCAAATAGCTCGACACACCCGATGAGGTCGAGTGTGAATCCGTTGGCAGGCCCCGGGGCGATGCCGATCGATGTTGCGAGGCCTTCGGCGCGTAGATCGGCCATCGCACGCCACACCACCTCCGACGTGTAGCCGGTGCGGTCCGGGTTGTGGAGCATGACGAGATCCACGTGATCGGTACCGAGGCGCGCGAGGCTGGCCTCCAGCGCGCCGAACAGGTAGGTGCGGTAGGCGTGCTCGCCACGCAGGTCGGGGTTGGTGAACCGCGGGTAGCCGCTTGAGCCCTGGCGTACACCCGTGACGAAGTCGTGGCCGATGGCGCTGGCGATGCAGAACGAATCCCGGGGGAGTCCCGCAGTCGCCCGCCCGACGATGCGGTCGGCCTCGCCCTCGCCGTAAACGTCGGCGGTGACGATCGTGGTGATGTCCGGGCCCGGGCGCAGAAGTGCCTCGAGGCGGGCGTCATCGAGGGGGACCCCGAAGTGCATGACGCGACCGCCACTCCATGCCCCGATTGCGGTGTGCCCGATCTCGGCCATGAGGTGATTGTCGCACCGACCGCCCCGCGTGGGATGGGCCGACCGTCCCGATCAGGTCTGCGCGACAACCCGGAGTGTTTCCCCGGCCACCTCAACCACGTCGCCGGGGTGGAGCTGACGGCCGCGTCGGCTGTCGGCTTCGCCGTTTACGATCGCGCCGCCCACGAGAAGTACCTTGACGTCGTGGCCCCCCTCTGCGAGCCCAGCCAGTTTGAACAACTGCCCGAGTCGGATCATGTCGCCAGTGATGGGGATGTCGCGCACGGGGTCACGATACGGCACCAGGGCGCTACCGTCAGAGGCCGTGGCTGCCTACTCCCCACTCCCCGCACGCCGACCCGCCGTTGCACGCTGGATCCTCGTTGCCCTTGTCGGTGCCACGATCGTCGCGTTGTCAGTGGTAGTGGCGGGCGCGACCGGTGGCACGTTCGATGTGTGGGGCGGCTATGAAGCCGCTCTTGATCGTGTGCGTAACGGGGCGTGGTGGTCGCTCTGGGTCGTCCCCGGGGGCATCGTGGCGCTCATCGCCGCACTGGCCGTCGGAGTGCGCACCTCGCCCGCGTGGCGTCGCTCCACCGACGACACGACCCGACGCGGGGCCTATCTCTGGTCGGGGGTTGCGGTGCTCCTTGTGTTCTCGTGCACCCCCATTGCCGTTATCGCCCAAGGGGGCCTGCTCACCGCCCACATGGTGCAGCACGTGATGATCGGGGCACTCGCTCCCCTTCTCATCCTCCTTACGGTTCCCCGTGCACCACGTGGCACCCGTGACCGCCGCCCGATTCTCCGTGTGGTCCTTCACCCGGCCGTATCGCTCACGGTGTGGCTCGCCTCCACCATTGCGTGGTTGCTGCCCGATCTCCACCACGAGGTGCTCTCCCGCCCCGCGGTCTGGGTGGTGCAACAGGTTGCCGTCTTCGTGGCGGGCATCATCCTGTGGGCTCCCATCACCGACCGCATTGTGGACCCACCCCCGTGGTTCCGCACGGGAGCGAAATGCGCGTACATGATCGGGGTGTGGTTCGCCGGAGTCGTGATCGCCAACGTCTACTGGTTTTCCGGCACGCCCTTTTACGAATCGCATGCGGAGGGTGCTGCCCAGTTCGGCCTCTCCCCCCTTCAGGATCAGGCCAACGCCGGAACCGTCATGATCCTCGCCCACTGCGCCATCACATTCGCCGCGATTGGCGTGCTCTTCTTCCGTCACGCATCCGAGCGCGGCCTCGAACAGCGGTTGGTGGAGGCGGGAATCCCCGAGGACGACGTGTACCGGGCGACCGCCGACGGACAGTTGCGCGACCTCGCCGCCCGCGCGGGTGTGGCGGAGCACACCCGGACGGGCCTCGACTGATGCGGGTCCTTGCGGTGCTCGGGATCGTTCTCTGGGGCCTTGCGGGGACTGCCGTCGCGAGCACGGAACCCCTTTTGCGTCCGGCCGACGGCGAAGCCTTCTTCGGTGACGTGGTCGCCGCGGCGCCGCGGGATGCGACGAGGGCCACCGTCAGCAGTCGTGGAGTGGTCCGACAGGTGAGGATTTTCGGGGGGTTTCTTCGCACCACCGTCTCGGGGGCGCCGGGGCCACGCGGAGTCACGGTCGTTTTCCGCGGACCGGACGGCTACCCGATCGTCACGCGACGGACCTCAGGTGCCTACCTCCTACCGGCCTCCGGGGCGGTGGCGGTCCCGGGATCACGACGGTCGGTGGCGCTTGAGCGGTCCCTCGCACGCATCGCGTCACGGCACACGGGCGTTACCGGGATTTGGGTCCAGCGTCTGTGGGACGGACGCACGGCCGGGGTGAACGCGGACGCAGAGTTCCCCGCCGGCAGCCTCGTGAAACTCCCGCTCGTTGTGGGGTCGGTGATGCGCATGGGTCGTCACCCCTGGCGGCATCCGGCGTGGCGCGACGTCGTCGCCGTGCTCACCCGCAGCGATAACAGCGCTGCGAACAACCTGATGAAGCGCTTCGGTTCCGGGTGCGGGACGGCCGCCGATGCCACCGCGGCCGACGGGCTCCGTCGCCTTGGGGCCCGCCAGAGCACGTTCACCGACTGTTACCTGACCGAGGACGAGCTCCAGCCCCGCCTCCCGGACGGAGGCCGCACGAGTACACCGGCGTGGTCCAACCGTCACACCACCGCGCGGGACATGGGCCGGATGCTCTTCGCACTCCACGCCGCCGCCGTTCCAACCCGCGCGGGAACTCGGCAGACCGGCATCGATTCGCTGCGGGCGCGATTGATCATCGATCAACTCCTCCAGGCGGTCCAAGTGGGGCAGAACGCGAACCTGTTTGTGGATGGACTTCCCGCGGAGACCCCGCTCGCCGGGAAGAACGGGTGGAGGAAGAACGAGCAGCACAGTGCAACGCTTGCTTACGTGCGACGCGGACCACTCATCCTGGTTGTCCTCACGCAACACACGACCGGGGCCAACGTGGCCGATGCCCGGGCTATCGGCCGCGAGGTCGCCCAAGCCGCGAACGGGGCATGATCTGAAACCCCTTGCACATGGAGAGACGTTGACTGACCATGTGACGTCCGGCCGGAGACTCGGGCTGTGGGCATGGGGTCGGTGATGCACGCGCAGCGATCATCTCCCCCACTGCGTGATGTCGTGGTCGATGAACCCGGTGTCGTGGTTCCGGTCCGGTTGGGCGACGGGTCATCGTGAGGTACGACGACCCTCTCCGTCTGGAGGGAGCATCGGTACGAATCCTCGCCCGTGGCCCGGACGCCCGAGCGGTGGCGATGCTGGTCACCGCTGCGGAGGGCGCCCAGGTCCTCACCCACGCCGACCCTCGTCACCCGGACATTCTGGTGGTGGACGAGTGGACCCCGGAGCATCACCCAACTGTGGTCGCGGCCCGATCCGCGGGAACCCGCGTAACCGTGCTCGCAGAGATGATCCTCGACCGTGCGCTCGGTCCCGTGGTCGGTGTTACGGGGACCGCCGGAAAAACGTCCACCTGTCACGCGCTCGCCGCGATCCTCAGCACGTGCGGCCGGGGTGCGGCGATGAGTCGGACCGCCCCATCGTCCAACGCGTGGCTCGATCACTCGATGGCGGAGGCGGACCTCGGCCCCGACCGCGTTCTGGTCGCCGAGATCACCTCCACCCACCTGTGCCACATGGACATCCCCCGGGGTCCGGACGTTGCGGTCATCACCACCATCCGCCCGGATCACGCCGATCTGCACCCCGGTTTCTCCGCCTACGTCGCGGCCAAGCGGCGCCTTCTCGACGCACAGACGGAGTCCGACGCTGTGGTCCTACCGTCGGACGATCCCGAGACAGTTCGACACCTGCGGGGCGTTCGTGCCCGGGTGTGGCACTTCGGGGCCACCGACAGCGGCGACGACGGCGCATTCGTCGGGCCGGGCGGCGTGGTGCTCCGGTCCGGCGACCACACCGCGGTGTGCACCCCTCCCACGGGATTGGCACCGTTCGTGCGGTCCACGCTGGCCGCCGCCACCGCGGCCCTCGCACTCGGCGTCCCGCTGGATGAGGTGGCCGCCGCCGTTCCCGCCCTCCTCCCCTCACCCCACCGATTGGCCCCGGTGGGGACATTCCGGGGTGCCCGAATCGTCGATGACACCATGGCCGCAACCCCGATGAAGTGCCGTGCCGGGGTGGACGCCTACGCGGATCAGCGACCGGTCGTGGTCCTCGGAGGCGACCTCGCACCGGGCCACGACTTGCGCGAACTTGCCGCCGCACTCATCCACGTGAGTGAAACCGCTGCCGATGTTGTTGCGTTCGGCCCCGCAGCGGACACCGTCACCGCGCGTATCGGGGTTCGGGCCGCCGCACTTACCGTCTCCGGCGCCGTGGGAATCGCCGCGACCCTTGCCGGTCCGGGCGGCCTTGTGCTGGTGAGCCCGATGTTCCCGATGACACCGGACGAACGCGACCGGATCGCGGCCCTCGCCGACCGTTAGATCGGTGCCAAGCGGGTACGCCCCGACTGGCGGAGACGGCGCAGCTGATCGCCCTCCTCACGGTACTGCCCCACCCAGGCCAACGGCGGCGAGTACGAGTGCACCGACACGGCAGGCTCGCCGGACTCATGTTGCACGCGATGGATGTACCCGAACGGTCCCTCTTGTGTATCCCCGGGTTCCATGAGGTGATCGGTGGCGGGATGGGTCAGGTGCAGGTGGTGTTCGCGAATCACACCGTCGGCCGTACAGATGCCTACTTCCGAGATGTCGTGGTCGTGGAACCCCGTTTCCTGCCCGGGCATCCACGACAGCACCCAGATGTCCACATAGTCGTTCTCGTACACCAAGCGGTAGTCGCGGTACTCCTCGCACACGGTCACGTAGTCCCGCCACACGCCGGACTCGACGATGCGACGACTGACCGCTGCCAGCTCGGGCGCGTGTAACTGGTGGTCGATCCCCGCGAGAAATGCGGCCCCCGGTGGGAGGTCCGGGAACGGCACCCGCGGTTCGGGTATGGGCCACGCGGGGCGGGTCCGGGCGACAGTGGTCACGACGTGCTCCATGGTCAGTGGCGTGGGCGGAACATTACGCCCCCGGATGGCGGCACTACCGGCACGTGGTGGGGACACACACCGCAGCGTTCACCGGTACCGTCCGGTGGTGCCTCGCGACCTCGTTCTCAACGCTCTCGTGCCGTTCTCCACTCGGTATGCGGACGATGGCCTTCTCCACGTACGGGGGTGGCAGGGATCCGCGGGCGCCGTCATCCTCGTGGCGGAAATGGACTGGGCACTGCTCGTGGGTGACCGAACGGATGCCTACTTTGGCCCCGGCCTCTTCCAATACCCCGAGTACGCGTTCGCCGCTGCGCGATCCGCCGCTCACCGGGTGGGCCTGTATGAGCCCGGCATTCTCACGCGCATGCCGGATCCGCCCGGGGAGCGCTACGACCGCGTCGTCGATCCCGACGATCCCCAGGGATGGCAGCTGCTCACCATCGAGCAGGTAACCCAACTTGTCGGGGCACCCGTCCACCAGCCGCCACCCGGGTCGTACGTCCCGCGGGTGGTGGCCGAGTGGATTCGCACCGGTTCCGCTCCGTAATCACCGGTAAGCCCGCCTCGGACTAACTGCGGGGGGTCCGGCCGGTTGCACGAATCGCCCGCACCGCCGCCGCGCCCGCCACCTCAATCTCCACGGCCGCTCTCAGGATTTCGTCCCGATCGCCTGCGGGCACGGTCACCAGGCCGTCGTCGTCCACGTGTACCCAGTCACCGTGTTGGATGGTGATTCCACCGAAGGCCACCGGCCCGCCCACCTCGATTACCTGCAGGAGATCACCGCTTCCTCGCGGCGTGCCACCGAGTGACCAGACCCCCATCGCGTATTCGCTCACTTCGGAAGCGTCGCGGATGCGACCCCACGCGATCACGCCCGCCGCGCCGAGTTCCTCAAGGGCCGCGAGTTTCCGACCGCCAGCGACCGCCTCCCCCGGTGCATCAGGCCCCGCGATGACAAGTACCGCACCCGCCGGAATGTCGGCCAGCGCCCGCGCCGCTGCATCGATGAGGTCGGGGGAAGGCATGTCATCCCGACGCGGGGCCATCCGGATGGTTGCCGCGATTCCCGCCGTGGCCGTTCCGGGGTGCGTGGGGATGAGCCCGGTAATGTGGGCGCGGTGGGAGTACCGGCGGGCCATCGCATCGCAGATCGACGCGCTCGTCACCGTTGCGGTGAGCGCGAGAGCCACATCGAGATCCATGTCCCCTCCCCGGGATCGTGTGCGACGATTGGCCTATGACCAACACGCACATTCTTCTCATGTACGACTACACCGACGACATCATCGAGCGCCGCGGACCCTATCGCGAGGCACACCTGAGTGGGCTTCAGGCGCTCAAGGACTCCGGGCGGGTGGTGATGGCCGGGGCCCTCGGCGACCCGGTGAGCGGAGCCGCCATCGTGTTTGCGGCCTGCGATCCGGCCGAGGTGGGGGAATACGTGCTGCACGACCCGTACTACCGGGCCGGGCTCGTCACATCGTGGCGCGCGCTACCGTGGACGGTCGTGATCTAGGCCCCCTGCGCGGTGGTGTCGAGGGTGTAGGCGATGGCCGCCACCACGAACCGCACGTTGCCCTGCACGACCGCCGCCTGTCCGATGCGGTTGACCACACCGGCGTCGGCGATCGCGTCCTCGCCACCACGAGCGCGTTCGGCCTCCTTCGCGCGACGATCCATGGAGAAGATGGTCTCGGCGAGCTCGGTCTGGTGGTCGGCCATCCATTCCCGTGCGCGCATGGCGAGTCCGGCGTTGCCGGTCGCCGTCTCGAGTCCGGTGAGGAACACGTTCGTCCAGCCAATGATGCGGACCCGGCGGTCGATGACCTTCCGGTTCGTGGGATCGTCCCCGGCGGCGGGACCGAACTGCAACATCGCCTCCAGCGCGTGGGCCTCCCCGACCTCGCGGATCGCCGCGTCCACGTCGGCCGCGTGGGCCACGAGCCACGCTGCCGCGGTCCGTCCGAACTCCTCCAACGGCTCCCGTCGCGTTGGGGACGCCGTTGCCCCCACGGCCTCCGCCACGAATGCCAGATGCGCGAGGATCGAGGGGTCCCCGGCCGGCGAGAGATCTCCCCCGCCCGTGGCCACCTCGTCCAGCAAGCGTCGTAGATTGCCGGGATTGGCCTGCATCCACCCGAGAATCGCCTGAGCGGTGGGGTGCTTCACGCGAGTGGTCATGCCGGCACCGTACCGATCAGCCGGTGTGAGTGAGCCGGTCCCCGTAGGCCCGGCGGTAGATGCCCCGGGCCTCTGTGACGTCCTCGACGTAGGCACGCGTCTCGGCGAAAGGGATGTCTTCGGGGATGCGGAACTCCTCCTCCCGCGCGAGGGCCGCCGCCTTCCACCGGCGCAGGTTCTCCGGCCCTCCGTTGTACGCCGCCAGGGCCTCGGGCACCGATCCGTTCTGGGTGTCCATGAGGTAGTGCAGATACCAGGCACCGAAAGCGATGTTCACCTCCGGGTCACCCAGATCCACCGCCCGGCCCGGAGGGGGATCGGTTTGAGACTCGATAAACCGGGCGGTTGACGGCAGCACCTGCGTGAGCCCCACCGCACCGGTGGCCGACCGTGCCGCCGGGTCATATCCGCTCTCCCTCCAGATGACCGCAGCGAGGAGGGCGGGGTCGAGGGCGTTGCGCTCCGCGTGCCGTTGGATGAGCGCGTCGAACTCGAGGGGGTACCACGCCCGGGCGTACCAGGCGGGCATCGACTGGTGCACGGCGAACCCCATGGCGACGAGAACGCTGATGAGTACGAGCACGACGAGAACGGTCCGTCCCCCGCGGCGCCTGTGCCGTCTACGCCCCATCGCCGGGCCGTCGCCCGCGGCGCTCCATGATGTCGGCGACCCAATCGTCCACCCGATCGATCGGACCGTCGTTGACCAGCACCTCATCCGCGGCCGCCACCTTGGCGGACTCATCCCACTGGCGGCCCATCCGGGGCGCAAACTCCTGACCCCGCGCGGTGACTCGCGCACGACGGACTGCCTCAGGAGCGGTGATCACGGCCACGGCGTCGAACCGGTCGACAAGGCCCGCTTCGAAGAGCAACGGCACCTCGCACACGAGGAGCGGTGGTGGGGGGTCGGTGGAGAGTTGCTGTTGTACCCAGGCTTCACGGGCGCGAGTTACGCGGGGGTGGAGCAGCGACTCGAGGAACGCGATGCCGCCCTCCTCCGCGAAGGCCCGCTCCCCGAGCACCGCCCGGGCGACCGATCCGTCCGGCGCAAGAACCTCTTGGCCGAAACGGTCGACCACGGCCGCGATGACATCAGATTCCTCGTAGAGGCGGTGTACCACGGCGTCGGCGGACAGGACGGCGGCTCCCCGGCGCGAGAACGCGTCGAGAGCCGCCGACTTGCCCGCCCCGATGCCCCCGGTGAGCCCGAGGCACAGCGGCGCAGGCGCCTCGGGTCCGGCGCTACTCCTCGGCCTCGTCGGCATCCACCAGGTCGGCGGTGGCCTCGATGTCTGGGGCCGGGGTCACCTCGTCCGCGATTAGCGCCTCTGCGCTGTCCCGCCCCGCACTCTCCGGCTCCGTGATTTCCCAGTCCGCGCTATCCCCACCGTCGATTTCGACGACGGCCTCGGCATCATCGATCGACTCGGAATACGGGATGGCGTCGGCGTACTCGCCGCCATCGGGGGCCGGCGTAACGCGCTTCAACGACAACGAGAGGCGACGGCGCTCGGCGTCGATCTCGATGATGCGCACCTCGAGGCCATCACCCTGGTTGACGACCTCACGCGGGTTCTCGACATGGTGGTCGGCGAGCTCGGAGATGTGAACGAGGCCCTCCACGCCGGCGTGGATCTCGACGAAGGCGCCAAACGTGACGACCTTGGTGACCGTCCCCGGCACGATGTCGTTGATTTGGTAGGTCTCGATGACGCTCTGCCACGGGTCGGCCTGGGTCTGCTTGAGGCCGAGGGAGATGCGCTGGCGTTCACGATCGATCTCGAGAACCTGAACGTCCACCTTCTCACCGACGTTGACCACCTCGGACGGGTGGTTGACATGACTCCACGACAGTTCGGAGATGTGGATGAGACCGTCGATGCCGTCAAGATCCACGAAGGCGCCGAAGTCCACGATGTTGGAAATGGTGCCCTCCACAACCTTGCCCGGAGCGAGGTCGTCGAGGATCCGCTGGCGGACCTCGCGGCGCTCGTGCTCCAGGACGGCACGGCGGGACAGGACCACGTTGTTGCGGCTGCGGTTGAGCTCGATGACCTTGCACTCGAGCTTCTGGCCCATGAACTCGTCAAGATCCTGAACCCGGCGGATGTCCACCAGCGAGGCGGGCAGGAAGCCGCGCACCCCGAGGTCGAGGATGAGGCCGCCCTTGACGACCTCGATAACGGTGCCCTCCACAATGTCGCCAGCGGCGGAGGCGGCCTCGATGCGCTTCCACGCCATCTCGAAGCGCGCGCGCTTCTTCGACAGAATGAGTTGGCCGTCCTGGTCCTCTTTCTGCATGACCAGGGCAGCGATCATCTCACCCAGCTGCACCTCATCCGAAACGTTCACCGACTTGCGGATGGAGAGCTCGTGGAGGGGGATGATCCCCTCGCTCTTGTATCCGATGTCAACGAAGACCTCGTCCTTGTCGATACGGACGACACGCCCCGTTACCACATCACCTTCGCTGAAGGAGGGAATCGTGATGTCGTAGTTCGGGACTCGTTTGCCGTCAACCTCGATGTATTCGGGGCCGTCCAGAGTGAAGACGGGCGTTTCGAGGTCGATGATGATCACATCGTCGGTGGTGCTCATGTCGGTGAATTGTCCTTGTGGACGGGGACCCCCAGAATGCAGACGCCCCCGGTTAGCGATCAGGGAACGTAGGAGTATAGGCGGCGATAAGCACCGTCCGGGCCCACATCAGGCGCACGAGCCACCGGGCACCGTCCGCCTCGTCGTGGCAAGCCATCTCCCGGAGTACCGCGAACGCCGCCTCGATCACCTCGGGCCGGGCATCCTGGTGTACCTCCAAGACCCGATACGGATCGAGACCGGGGTCCGGCGGCGGCGGGTCCCACACCGTACTCACGCCTTGGCGGCGAGCCAGGTGTCTCCCTGGCCCACATCCACCGCGAGCGATGGGTCGAGGGGATACGCCCCGGTCATGGCCTCCACAACGAGTGTGCGAATAACGTCGCACGCCCCCGGGGGGGTCTCAACGAGCAGTTCATCGTGAATCTGAAGCACCAATCGGGCACCCGTACCGGACTGGGTGATCGCCGCGTGGGCACGGATCATGGCGATCTTGATGATGTCAGCGGCTGATCCTTGGATGACCGTGTTCACGGCGAGGCGCTCCCCCAATTGCCGCTGGGGCCGAGTGGAAGCCGTGAGCTCCGGGATCGCCCGGCGTCGGCCGAGGAGGGTAGTGACGTACCCATCCGCGGTGGCCCGGGCGATCGTCGCGTCCACGAACGCGCCCACCTTCGGGTAACGCGCCCGATAGGTGTCGATGTAGGAACGGGCGTCGGCCCGGGAGATGCCGAGTTGTTCCGACAGGCCAAAGTCGGAGATGCCGTAGATGATCCCGAAATTGACCGCCTTCGCCCGGGCACGCAGCGTCGCATCCACGCTCTCGGACGGAACGTCGAACACCTCAGACGCGGTTGCGGTGTGGACGTCGATGCCCCGATCGAACGCGTCCCTGAGAGCGGGCTCCGCCGAACAGTGGGCGAGGATCCGAAGTTCGACCTGGGAGTAGTCGAAACTCATGAGCACCATGCCCGCGGTCGCCACGAAAGCGGCACGCACCTCCCGACCTGCGGGGGTGCGCACCGGGATGTTCTGGAGGTTCGGGCTGGTGGACGACAGGCGCCCGGTTTCGGCCACCGTCTGGTTGAACGTGGTGTGCACGCGACCGTCCACTGGGTCCACAAGTTCCGGTAGCGCCGCGAGATAGGTGCTGTCGAGCTTCACCAGTTCGCGGTATCGAATGATGGCCGGCACGATCTCGTGCACGTCCGTGAGGGACCTGAGCACCATGCGATCCGTGGAGTAGCCGGTTTTGCCCTTGCGCCCCGACGGGAGACCGAGCCGCTCGAAGAGCACCTCGGCAAGTTGCTTGGGCGAATCGATGGTGAACGGACCACCGGCGTGGTCGTGGATCCGCTCGGTGAGGGTTGCGATCTCCGCGCGTACCCGCCCGCGGATCTCAGCGAGGCGGTCCACGTCGATGGCCACGCCCACGTTCTCCATGGCGGCCAGCACTCCGACGAGGGGCAATTCGATGTCGCGGAACAGCGGCTCCAGACCCTCCACCGCGATGCGCGACGCCTGAATTGGGGCGAGTGCGCGGACGTGGGCGGCGACGGTGGCGGCGGCACAGGCGTCCTCGGCGCCGCCCTCAGCGCGCACGTGGATCCCCTCATCCTCCGCCAACTGATCGAGGGGGTAGGCAGATCGACGCGGGTTGAGCAGGTAGGCCGCGATCATGGTGTCGTGAACCGGGAGGGGCCCGTCGAGCCGGGCTGAGCGGAGGATAGCCTTGGCGTCGTGGGCGGCCCACGGCGCCGCACTCAGGATGGGTGCGATTCCCGCGTCCACCCCGGCGACACGGGCGACCGACCGTGCCACTCCATCCCCCGAGACCACCGCGATGGTGTCTCCGGCACAGCCGATGGCGGCCTGATCGCCGCCGGCCAACGCAATGGCGACCGCGTCCGGGGTGTCCTCCTGCACGCGCACAACGGTGGCCCGGGATTCGGGGACACTGGCTCCCCCGTCCTCCGTGAGCGCCATCTGGACCCCCCACCCGGAACGCGACCCGTCGTCCTCGCTCGCGCTGTCGTCCTCCGTGAGCGCCATCTGGATCCCCCGCCCGGAAGGCGACCCGTCGCCCTCGTCCGGCCTTTCGTCCTTCGTGAGCATCGTCGGGACCCCCCGACCGGCACGCGAACCGTCGTCTTTGCCCGCGCTGTCGTCCGTCGTGGCACCCCCCATCTGTTCCACCCGCCGAGCGAGGGTACGAAACCCGTACTGCTCGAACGCGGCTCGAATGGCCGCCAGTCGGTCCGGATCGCGGGTGATGAGGGGAGCGTCCAACGGATCGAGATCGAGGGGCACCGACTGGTCGATGACCGAGAGATCACGACACAGGAGGGCAGTCGCGGCGTGGATGATGAGGTTTTCACGCCGCTTGGGGGTCTGCTCGTCGGCGTGGGCGAGGATTGCCTCGAGGGTGCCGTACCTCTTCATGAGCTCGGCAGCGGTTTTCTCTCCGATGCCGGGGACCCCGGGGAGGTTGTCACTCTGATCCCCAACCATTCCGCGGAGATCGGGCATGAGCGACGGCACGACGCCGTACCGCTCCTCCACCGCGGCCGGTCCGTAACGGGTGGTATCGGTGACCCCGCGACCGGTGGCGAGCACGCTGATGTTGTGATCCACCAACTGGAGGGCGTCACGGTCACCGGTCAGAATGGTGACCCGGGCACCCGCGTCGGACGCACGACGCGCCAAGGTGCCGATGACGTCGTCGGCCTCGAACCCCGCTGCCTCCACGTTCACGGCCCCGAAGGCCTCCATGAGTGGGCGAAAGTGCGGCACCTGAGCACGGAATCCCTCTGGGGTCTCGCGCCGCCCGGCCTTGTACGCGGGGTACATTCCGTCCCGGAACGTGGGTCCGGGTGGATCCCACGCCACGATCACCCGGGATGGTCGCTCATCCTCGATGACCTTCATGGTCATCGCCGACAGCCCGTACAGGGCGTTCGTGGGCATACCGTCGGAACGGGTGATCGTCTCGGGCAGGGCGAAAAAGGCCCGGAAAGCGAGGCTGAAACCGTCGATGAGCAGAATCTCACCGTCGGGATTGCCACCCCCCGTGTTCATCTCCGTGCTCACGCCGCGGAGTCTATTCACGGTTCCCGGCGTGCCGAAGCACGGCAGGGGTCGCCTCTCGGGAGGTGAATCACGCCAGTGCGGCTAATGTTCCGCACTTCGTCGACTGGTCGGGAGGACCACGTGGGAGTCACTCCGAGCGCGCAGTACAGCCTCACCCTTCGGCTCGAGATCGAGTCGGGCCGTTCCGGCATCGCCGCCGATTTGGCGACGGCGATTGCGAGTCAGGGTGCGTCCATCACATCGATGGAGGTGCTCGATGCCGACCACCAGCGCGTGGTACGGGAGCTCGTGGTCGATACCACCAGCGTGGAGAACCAGGACGAGGTCATCGCGGCCGTCGGAGCCATTGCTGGAATCACGGTCATCGCGGCCGAGGATCGCACGTTCCGTCTGCACAAGGGTGGGAAGATCGAGATGGTGCCGCGCATCTCGATGCGCAGCCGCGACGACCTCGCCGTGGCCTACATGCCGGGCGTTGCCGCCGTGGCCGCCCGCATCGCCGCCGATTCGGCCGCCGCCTTCGACTACACGCTCAAGCGGAACATGGTCGCGGTCATCACCAACGGAACCGCCGTCCTGGGACTCGGTGACATCGGGGCCGTCGCCGGAATGCCGGTGATGGAGGGTAAAGCGCTGCTCTTCAAGGAGTTCGCCGACGTGGACTCTTACCCCATCTGCGTGGACACGCACGATGCCGAGACCCTCATCCGCGTGTGCGAGGCCGTTGCGCCGGCGTTCGGTGGCATCAACCTCGAGGACATCCGGGCACCCATGTGTTTTGAGGTGGAGGACGCGCTCAAGGAGCGTCTGGACATCCCGGTCTTCCACGACGACCAGCACGGCACGGCGGTGGTGCTGCTTGCGGCGCTCATCAACGCTTGCAAGATCACCGGTCACAACATTGCCGACCTGAAGGTCGTGGTCAACGGCATCGGGGCGTCGGGTGTGGCGTGTTCGAAGATTCTCCTGAACGCCGGGGTCACCAACATCATCGGCTGCGACACCCGCGGGGCCATCTATGCGGGGCGTACCGAGAACATGAACTTCATGAAGGACTGGTACGCCGCGCACACCAATCCGGAGGGGATCACTGGTGACCTCACCGAGGCCGTGAAGGGCGCGAACCTCTTCGTGGGGTTGTCCGGGCCGGGAACGTTCTCGGTGGAGCAACTGAAGACCATGGCGACGGACCCGATCGTGTTCGCCATGGCCAACCCGACGCCAGAGATCATGCCCGAGGAGGCCGCGCCCTACGTACGGGTAATGGCCACCGGGCGCTCGGACTACCCCAACCAGATCAACAACGTGCTCGCGTTCCCCGGAATCTTCCGCGGAGCGCTCGACGTGCGTGCGCGCCAGATCAGCGAGGGGATGAAGGTGGCGGCGGCCCACGCCATCGCGGGAACCATCCACGACGACGACCTTCACGAGGACTACATCATTCCCAGTTGCTTCAACCCGGCCGTCGCCGTGGCGGTCGCTGCGGCCACCCGGCGCGTGGCCATCGAGGAGGGCTTGGCCCGAATCATCCCGGAGGACTAACCGCAAGGAGCGGTGGCAACCGCGAGGTCGCCGCCGCACACGGGGGCGTGGCGGAACGGTAGACGCGGCGGACTCAAAATCCGCTCATGGAAACATGGTGTGGGTTCGATTCCCACCGCCCCCATCGGGTCTAGGCTGGACGTGTGAAGGCGATCATCTGCGACCGCGCCGGGGGACCCGATGTTATGCGGATGGCCGAGGTGGCCGACCCCGTCCCCGCACCGGGCGAGGTGCTGGTGCGCATTCGGGCCACGGCGGTCAACCGCGCGGACATCCTCCAACGGGAGGGTAACTACCCCCCACCCGAGGGCGTAAGCCCGATCCTGGGCCTCGAAGCGGCGGGCGAGGTCGTCGCGGTGCCCACGGCCGCGGCACACGACCTGCGGGTTGGCGAGCGGGTCATGTGCCTGCTCGCGGGCGGCGGTTACGCTGAGTTCGTCGCCGTTCCGGTGGGCCACGTCATGCGGATCCCCGACCGCCTGTCGTTCGCGGAGGCCGCCGCAATCCCCGAGGCGTTCCTTACGGCACACCTCGCCCTCATCCGACTCGGGAACGCGGGGTCCGGCGACATCGTGCTGGTACACGCCGTCGCGAGCGGTGTGGGAACGGCGGCCGCCCAGATCTGCGCGGCGATCGGCGCGAGGTGCATCGGCACCTCTCGCGGCCCCGTGCGAGCGCACGCCGCCGACCGCTGGGGAGCGACACCCGTGGCCGTGCGTGACGGATCATTCGCCCCGGCTGTGCGGGACCTGACGGATGGCCATGGTGCCGACGTCATCCTCGATCTCGTGGGTGCCGCGTACTGGCAGCAGAACGTGGCGTCACTCGCACGCCACGGGCGCATCGTTCTCACCGGTCTGGTGGGTGGGCGACGAGCCGAGGTCGACCTCGGGGACCTGTTCCCCCTTCAGGCGACCGTCATCGCATCCACCCTGCGTGGTCGCACCGGGCCCGAGAAGACCGAAATCGTGAGCGAGTTCACCCGATGGGGGCTCCCCCTGTTCGACACGGGAGTCCTCACCCCGGTCGTCGATCGCGTACTGCCTCTGGACCGCGCGGCGGACGCGCACCGGCACGTCGCGGCCGACGCCGCCGTGGGCAAGGTCATCCTGTGGGTCAGCGGCTGACTCCCCGGCTTCGATTCCTGCCCCACTGGGCGTTTGAGGTGGGCAAGGTCATCCTGTGGGTCAGCGGCTATCTCCTGCGCCCCCCGAGGGCGGGCCGGGCGTACGGTCATGGCACATTTCGTCACGTTGCGAACCACTGGGGACCGTCGCGAGGTTTCGCCCGGATCCGATCCTCGCCATTCGCCCGGCCCGCTTGCACCCGTGTTACGGTTGATCCGGGCCGCGATCGGAGGAAACCATGAAGACCCTCATCAAGTTCCTGATGCTCGTGGGTGTTGCCGCCCTCGTGTACTGGTTCGTGCGGGAGCGCCTCGCCGCTGAGCCCGACGAGTTTACGTTCACCGAGGTCACGGACACGGTTGCCGATGCCGCCCAGAAGTCCGTTGTCGACGCCCCGGACGCGGCTGCCGAGGCCGCTTAGGCCGACGGCGGGACCCTCGTCGTGGGAATCGTCCCCACCGACGAGTCCGACCCCACCGAATTCCTCGGTCCCGACCTAGTCGGCGCCGCGCGGGGGATCGGAATGGCGGTCGCGATGCGCCTGATGGATCTGGCCCCGGCGCTCAGACCCGCCGGTACCGACGGGTCTGAACCGCAGTTGGTGATCGAGTCGATTGTGCTCGACCCCCATGATCCCACGGACCCGGTCACACTCATCGCCTGCATCCAAGCCCACGACGCCTACGTAAGGTCTCGCGGCCGCCCGGCGGGCGCAAGCCCCGGGGCTCTGGCCCTTGCTCGGGTGCTTGTGTGGTCCGTGCGTGCCGAGGCCCTCGGACCGGCACCACGTATCGCGTGGATCGGCCCGCCATCCCGTCGCCCTGCCGATCTCGCGGGCCACGACGTCACCGCCGAGGTTCGCTTGTCCGGATCCGATGGCCCGGTCCGGGCCGCCGCAGTACTCGTCGTCGGCTAGTCGCCCGCCCGCAGCGCGGTCTCGACGCGCTTCACCATTGATTGCAGCCGGAGGTACTCGGCGTCGTCCCCGGCCGCACGTACGACGGCCATGCGGCGCTCCAGGGCGCGCTTCTCAACGCGGAGGTACGCGTCGCGCAGTTCGGCCTCGCTGCCGCCGTCCGCTGCCTCGGCCCGGAGTCCGCCCTCGAGGGCCGCAAGGTGCGAGGGCCACCCAGAGTTCCCCTCGACGATGAGCGCACGGGCCTCCCGATGCTCCGGGGAACCCAGATGGTCGGCCTGCATACGCGCAAGCATCACGGGTCCCACATCCGGGACCGCCAGAGCGAGGGCCAACAGGCGCCTCTCCCGGATCTCGTCCAGGGACGCGGGCGCCGGCTCTGGTACCTCATCGGTGGGGGGTGTTCCCCTAGGCGTGGCGCTGGCCCCCCCGCCCTGTACCTGGCGCATGAACCGGTCGAACAGAACCGCGGACAGCCCGAGGGCCGTCACCCTCCGGATCGCCTCATCCTTGTCGGGTGACTCCGTGACGCCCCGGAGCAGCGACCCGAGATCCGCGAGCGCCCGATCCGTGTCGACGGGGGCGTCACCGGTTCGCGCGATGCGCCGACTGACAAGCCACGGGAGCAACGGGTCGGCCGAGCCCACCGCGGCCGCGAGCACGGCCCGACCCGCGGGGTCCGCCGCCAACTCCCCCGGGTCGGTGCCAGTCGGCAGATCGACGACACCGAGGCGGATGGGAACGTCACGCGACGCCTCGACGGTGCGGAGAGCGGCATCCTCTCCCGCCCGGTCAGCGTCGAAGCACAGGCGCACCTCGGGGGCGACCCGGGCGAGAAGTCTCAACTGCGCGGTCGTGAGGGCCGTGCCCATGCAGGCGACCGCATTCTCGATACCCGCCAACCGCAGGCCCAGCACGTCGGTGTAGCCCTCGCTTACCACCGTAAACCCCGTTCGGGCAGCCGCCTGGCGCGCATGGTCGATGCCGAACAGGAGCTCCCGCTTGTGGAACCGGTCCGACTCGGGGGAGTTGACGTACTTCGCATGTTCGTTCGGATCCAGTGTGCGGGCACCAAATCCCTGAATCCGACCGCGCTGATCGCTGATGGGGAAGGTGATCCGCCCCTGGAAAAAGTCGTGAGCCACGGAGCCGTGGATTCGGGCGAGGCCGGCCCGACTGAGTTGCTCCCGTGAGAACCCCCCCATGATCGCGCGACCGGCGAGCCCGTTGCCACCCGATGGTGCCCATCCCACGCGGAAGGTGCGCAACAGGTCCTCCGGGAACCCTCGGCCGAGGAGGTAGTCGCGGGCGGGTGCCGCTTCGTCGGACAACCAGAGGGTGGTGGTATAGAAGGAACAGGCGCGGTCAAGTAACTCCGATATCCGCTCCCGTTCCCGGCGACGCGCGTCGTCATCGGGAGATCCCTTCTCGTAGGTGAGGGCCACCCCGAACCGGTCGGCCAACTGTTCGACGGCCTCCATGAACGAACTCGCACCTTCGCGCTCCTGCATCCACGTGAACGAATCTCCCGTGGCGCCACAGCCGTAGCAGTAGTAGTGGCGGTTCTCGGGCGGGATGAGGCAAAACGACGGAGTGCGCTCGTCGTGAAACGGACACCGGCCCCACCAGCGTCCGCCGCGGCGGGCGATCTGTACCTGCCCCCGGACCAGTTCCACGAGGTCGGCGGTACGCCGGACCTCGTCGACGCTGTGATCCTCGATGCGCGGCATCAGAGGGGCCCTTCATGCGGGATAAACAGGTCGCCGTACACCCGCAGGGCGTACCGATCGGTCATCCCGGAGACGAAGTCGGTGACCCGGGTGACGAGGTCCACCTCGTGGGACAGCGGGAGCAGACCGGGATCGTCGAGGTACGCGCGCACCAGACCCTGCACCACGTACCGGGCACGACGGGCCTCGTCAGCCGCCGGGGAGGCCAGATACACGAAATCGAACATGTAGGTGCGGAGCGAGCGGAACGCCTCCCCCACCTCCGCACTTTGTACGATGACATCGCCCGCCCCGGAGGTCTCCACGATATCGGTGACCAACCGGGTGATGCGGGCGGAGGTGGTCGGCCCAAGAACCGCGATCTCCTCACGCGGGAGGTCGGCGGGGCGAATGATCCCCGCCCGCGTGGCGTCGTCGATGTCGTGGTTGACGTACGCGATGCGGTCAACCAAGCGAACGATCTGCCCCTCCAGCGTTGCGGGCACGCCGTCGCCGGTGTGGTTGCGGATTCCATCGCGGACCTCACGGGTGAGGTTGAGCCCCTGCCCGTCGCGCTCGATCACCTCCACGACGCGCACGCTCTGCTCGTTGTGGAGGAAGCGCCGGCCCACCGACTCCCGGAGGAAGTCGTCGAGGGCGTGCTCCCCGGCATGCCCGAATGGGGCGTGCCCGAGATCGTGCCCCATCGTGATCGCCTCGACGAGATCCTCGTTGAGCCCCATGGCGCGGGCGACGGTGCGCCCGATGGCCGAGACTTCGAGCGTGTGGGTGAGCCGCGTCCGGTAGTGATCCCCCTCAGGGGAAATAAACACTTGGGTCTTGTGCTTCAGGCGTCGAAACGCCTTGGTGTGGATGATGCGGTCGCGATCGCGCTGGAATGCGGTGCGAAGTGGGCAGGGCGACTCGGGGATGTCCCTCGTCGCTTCCGCGGCGCGCGCGGCGCGTGGATCGAGGGACGGCTCCTTCACGCGTAGACGGGAGCGACCAGACCCAGCTGGACATGGAAGATCCACGGCCCGGGTGTGGCCTCCGACTCCTCCTTGGGGTCCCCCAGAGCGGCGACAGTGATCGTGATCTCTTCGGTGTCCGTGGGGATCGCCGGACCGATGGCGTACGCCCCCTCCACCCGATTGGCATCGTGATGGTCGTTGAGCAGCGCGGAGGTGTAGGTGCGTCCGTGGGAGTCGATGATTTCGATCCCGACCAGTTGGAGGTTCTTGCGCTTTCGGATCTCCGGTGACTGGGCGAGGAATCGCAGCCGCGCGCCATCTCGGTAGCGCTCGAGGGTGGTCAGCACAATGGTCACATCCCCCACGACGCGGGTCTGGTCGATTGCGGTCACTCCGCGCAGAGTGGCGGGGCTGAAGATGAGGGCACCGGGAAACGGGTCCACAACCGGTGTCCACCCATCGTGCTCGCCGGGCGTGGCCATGGGGATGTCCTGGGCCATTAGATGAATGCGCTCGGCACTCCGGTGCTTCCAGATGTGAGGACACTCCCGGAACGAGGAGATGAGGGCTCGATGAGAGAACGCCTTGCCGTCATCCGGGATGTAGATGCCGTAGCGGCCTTGATCGGCCCGTACGAGTTCGATGAAGGCCCCCGGTACGTGGGGGTCGGTGTCCGTGAGGCCGGAGTCGTCGGCGTAGTGCAGACGATCCACCTGCCACCCATCCACAATCATGTCGATGAGTTCACCCAGACTGCTTGGGCGGTAGCGCTCCTCAGTGGCGATGTGACACTCCTCCCGGGCCCGATTCGCGAAGGGCGATCCTACACCCGTGCGGCGTCATGGCCTCCCCTACGCCCCGTCGCCATGTGCCCCTCGGATGGCCGCTTGGCCCGCCGCCAAGCGTGCCACCTGAACCCGAAAGGGCGAGCACGACACGTAGTCCACGCCCACAGCGTGGCAGAACGCGATGGAGGCCGGATCGCCGCCATGTTCACCACAAATCCCCAACTTGATGCCGGGACGTACCGATCGAGCGCCCTCGGACGCGATGCGGATGAGACGTCCCACCCCGTCCACGTCGAGGGTCTCGAAGGGGTTGCTCGACAGCACGTTGTCGTCGAGGTAGCGCGTAAGGAAGCGCCCTTCGGCGTCATCCCGTGAGAAGCCGAGAGTGGTCTGGGTCAGGTCGTTGGTGCCGAACGAGAAAAAGGCGGCATCCTGTGCCACCTGATCGGCGGTGAGCGCCGCCCGGGGCAACTCGATCATGGTTCCGACGAGGTAGTCCACTCGTTGGCCACCGGCCTGCTCGAGCACGACCTCCACGGCGTCCACCACGATCCGTCGCGCCCGTCGGAACTCCTCGCGGAACGCCACCAGCGGGATCATGATCTCGACGATCGGGGGCTCCCCCGTCTCATCCCGCACGGCAACCGCCGCCGTCATTATCGCCGATGCCTGCATCGAATAGATCTCCGGGTACTGGAGTCCGAGGCGTACGCCGCGCGTGCCGAGCATGGGGTTGGCCTCATGCAACTGGCTCACCCGCGCGAGCTGGGCCTCGAGGTCGGGGTCCTCGATTCCGGCTCGCCGTGCGGCCTCGACGCGCAGCGTGAGATCGGTGACACTCGGCAGGAACTCGTGGAGGGGCGGATCGAGGAGGCGGATCGTCACCGGCAGGCCACGCATTTCCCGGAAGATTCCGGTGAAGTCGTCCACCTGGAATGGGCGGAGACGCGCGAGCAGGCGCGTCCGTTCCGACGCGTCGTCGCTCATGATCATCGCCTGCACGATCGGCGCACGGTCCTCACTGAAGAACATGTGCTCGGTGCGGCAGAGCCCGATGCCCTCGGCACCGAAGGCGCGGGCGCGCCGTGCGTCGTCCGGCGTGTCCGCGTTTGTACGCACGCGAAGCACCCGCACACGATCGGCCCACTCGAGCACGCGGACCAGATACGGGTTGGCGGGATCAGGCGCGATGAGCGCCACCTCGCCTCCGAACACCTGTCCGGATGATCCGTCGATCGTGATGATGTCCCCTTCGACGAACACCCGGTCGCCGAAGCGGACAGTCCTTGAGTTGTCGAACTCAAGACCCGGGACCCCGCACACCGCGGGGCGCCCCATGCCCACGGCGACGATGGCGGCGTGGCTCGTTCTGCCACCACGCGCCGTAACGATGCCCTGCGCAGCGATCATCCCGTGGAGGTCGTCCGGGGTCGTCTCGTCGCGAACGAGGATCACCTTCTCCCCGGCCCCTCCCCGCCGTTCCGCCTCGTCGGCGGACAAGACGATTGCGCCGACGGCGGCGCCCGGTGACGCGTTGACGCCACGTGCGATTGCCGGACCGGCCCGGGTGGGGTCGAATTGGGGCAGAAGCATCTGCGGAATCTGGGACGGGTCGATGAGGCGGTCCAGCGCCTCATCCTCGGTGACGAGCCCCTCGTCCACCATGTCCGCCGCGATGCGGAGCCGCGCCAACGCCCCGCGCTTGCCGCTGCGGGTCTGCAACATGTACAGGCGCCCGTCCTCAATGGTGAACTCGACGTCCTGCATGTCGCGATAGGTGGTCTCGAGCAGGGCCATGGTGTCCATGAGCTCGCGGAACGCCTCCGGCAGCACCTGTTCCAGTTCGTCCAGGGGGCGGGGGGTACGGATGCCGGCGACGACGTCCTCGCCTTGGGCATTCATAAGGAAGTCCCCAAAGGGCCTTCCGCTCTCACCGGTCACGTTGTTTCGCGTGAACGCCACCCCGGTGCCGGACCGCTCCCCCGCGTTCCCGAACACCATGCGCTGGACCGTAACGGCGGTTCCGAGGTCGTGGGGGATCCCGTTGAGCCTGCGGTAGTCGTAGGCGCGCCGGTTCTCCCAACTCTCAAACACGGCGCGAATGGCCCCCTGAAGTTGCCCACGGGGGTCCTGAGGGAAGGCCGACCCCGCGTGCTCCCGGAAAATGGTCTTGAAGGTCGCCACCAGACCACGGAGGTCGTCGGCGCTGAGGTCCACGTCATTCACCGCGCCGGTGGCCGACTTGAGCTCGCCGATCGCCAGTTCGAAGTGGTGCCGGTCCACCCCGCAGACCACGTCCCCGTACATCTGGATGAGCCGCCGGTAGGAGTCGTAGGCGAACCGGGGGTTTCCCGTGATGGCCGCCAGGCCCTCGACGCTCGCGTCGGTCAGACCGAGATTGAGGATGGTGTCCATCATTCCGGGCATCGAGTCACGCGCCCCACTGCGTACGGACACGAGCAGGGGCCCCGCCGGGTCGCCGAGCACCGTGCCCGCACCGAGTTCCGTGAGCGCGAAATCGACCTGCTCGTCGAGACCGTCCGGGAGCGTCCGGCCGTCACGGAGGTATGCGATGCACGCCGTCGTGGCAATCGTGAATCCGGGCGGAACAGGGAGCCCGAGACGGGTCATTTCGGCGACGTTCGCGCCCTTCCCGCCGAGGAGATCCTGCATGTGCCGCGATCCCTCCGAGAAGGGGTACACCCACTTCTCCCCGGAGGCGGCGGTCACTCCCCGCCGCCGAGTACCAGAATCGAGAAGTCCGCGACCTGCCCGTATACGTCACCGGTCCGTCGGACGAGTGCATGACGCCGCTCGCGCGCTGCGGGGTCGTCGGCGTTCACCATCACCACCTCGAAGAACCGGTCAACGGGATCACCAAGGTCGCCGGCCGTACCGATCGCCGCCATCGCATCCCCGGTGGCCCGCGCCGACACGATCTGCGCTTCGGCGAGTTCCAGAGCGACGGCTAGGGCATCTTCGTCCGGGTCGCCGGCCGACACGAAGGGACCGGACTCAGACGTTGAACTCTGGACGATGCGCCGACACCGGTTGGCGGCCATTCCGGCGCGGGCGAGGGAGTCGCGGTGAGAATCCAGCGCGCGGGCCCATGCGGCCACGGTGGCGAGGCCACCGGGATCCACGGCGATGGCGGACCGCACGGCGTCCGCCGCGATTCCCTCCTGCCCGAGGTGATAGACGAGGCGATCATGGATAAAGCCGACTAGGTCACCACGGGCGTCGTCGTCCGACACCACGAGATCCGCGCCCTGGGCGCGAAGCCGCTGCATCGCGGCCGTGAGCACGCGGGCCAGATCGAGATCCCAGCCGCGATCCAAGAACACCCGCACGAGACCGGCCGCCGCACGGCGGAGCCCGTAGGGGTCCTTTGACCCGGAGGGGACCTCCCCGATAAGGAACGCCCCCACGAGGTTGTCCACCTTCTCGGCGGTCGCGAGAAGGGCGCCGGCCTCACTGGTCGGGATGGGCGAACCCGGACCCTCCGGGAGATACTGCTCGGCGATCGCGTCGGCCACGGCGTCTGTGCGCCCGGCGAGGCGCGCGTAGTGCGACGCAGCGAACCCCTGCAGTTCGCTGAACTCCGCCACGAGGATGGCGCCCTGGTCCACCTTCGCCAGTCGGGCGGCCGACTCGGCGATGGCACAGACGGCGGCATCGGATCCCACCGCGCGCGCAATGTCGCGAGTGCCCTCCACGAGACGGTCGCGCTTGGCGGCGAGGGTGCCGAGGCGAGCGTGGAACACGATGTCGTCGAGGCGGGAGTCAAGGTCGGCGAGGCCCGCCGCGACATCCCGGTCGTACGAGAAAGCCGCGTCCTTGAGGCGTGCGTGAAGAACGTCCTCGTTGCCGCGCACAATGGTCTCGGCGTGTGCTGGATCACCGTTGGACACCGCAAGGAACAGCGGCAGAAGGGCACCGTCGGGTCCGTAGAGCGGCATGTAGCGCTGGTGGCTCTGCATCGCGGTGACCACGACGCGTTCCGGGAGTCGCAGGTGGTCCTCCGGGATCTGCCCGGTGATGATGCTCGGCCACTCGACGAGGTGGACGACCTCCTCGATCTTGCCGGACGGATCGCGCCAGGACGCGTCGACCGCGCGGGCGGCCCGGTCGAGCCCCGTGATGATCAGGTCCCGGCGTTCACCGTGGTCGGCCACCACGCACGATGCACGCAGCGCGTCGCGGTACCCGGACGCCTCCGCGATATCCACGGGGCCGCCAAGAAATCGGTGACCCCGGCTCGTGCCTGCAGCCGGGATTCCCGCCACCTCGAACGTCACCGTGTGTGATCCCACCTTCGCGGTGATCCAGCGCACCGGACGGGAGAAGCGCAGGCCGCGTCCATCGCCCCACCGCATGGTCTTGCCAAACCGAAGGCCCTCAAGCACACGCGTGGCGATCTCGGGGACCAGATCCACAAGGAGGGCACTCTCTGCGACCCGTTCAGCATGGACGAACGCCCGACCGGTCTGGGGATCGTCTCTCACCGACAGATCGGCGACGGCAACACCCTGACTCCGAGCGAATCCTGTTGCGGCGGGGGTGGGTGCGCCATCGGGACCAAACGCGGCCGACGCCGCCGGGCCCCGAACCGACTCTGCGCCGCCGCTCTGGCGGTCCGCGACATCCCCGGCGAAGACCGCGATGCGACGGGGGGCGACCCACACGATCGCACCGTCACCGGTCAGGTGGAGGGCGGCGAGTGCGGCGTCCAGCAGACCAGGTGCCTGTGCGATGGCCTCACGGCATGCACTGGACGGGAGTTCCTCGCACCCGAGCTCGATGAGAAGATCAGACATTGGTCGTCGTATCCGCGCCATCCCGCGCAAGCCACGCCTCGGCGCACCGGGCGGCGAGTGCCCGCACGCGCCAGATGTACGACCCCCTCTCCGTCACGCTGATGACCCCACGGGCGTCGAGCAGATTAAAGGAATGGCTGCACTTGAGTACCTGATCGTAGGCGGGCAGCACGAGCCCGGCGTCGAGGCAGCGCACGCACTCAGCTTCGTGGTCGTCGAAGTGCCGGAACAACGTCGCCGTATCCGCCACCGTGAAGTTGAACGCGCTCCATTGGCGCTCGTTCTCTTGGTACACGTCGCCGTACGTGACGCCGGGGCTCCACTGCAGGTCGTACACCGATCGCACTCCCTGCAGGTACATGGCGATTCGCTCGAGGCCGTAGGTGAGTTCGACCGAGATCGGGGCCAGATCCACCCCGCCCGCTTGTTGGAAGTAGGTGAACTGCGTGATCTCCATCCCGTCGAGCCACACCTCCCACCCGAGTCCCCACGCCCCGAGCGTGGGTCCCTCCCAGTCGTCCTCCACAAATCGAACGTCATGGACCCTGGGGTCCAGACCGAGGGCGGTCAGCGAACCGAGGTACAGATCCTGCACGTCGTCGGGAGAGGGCTTGAGGAGGACCTGATACTGGAAGTAGTGCTGCAGCCGGAACGGGTTCTCGCCGTAACGGCCGTCGGTAGGTCGGATCGACGGCTCCACGTACGCGACGCGCCACGGGTCGGGTCCGAGACTCCGGAGGAGCGTGGCCGGATTGAAGGTCCCCGCGCCGACCTCCGTGTGGTAGGGGTGCATAAGAGAGCATCCCCGTGACGCCCAGTAGGCGTGGAGGTCCAAGATGATCTGCTGGAAGCTGGGGCTCGGCACCGGCGGGCAGCATAGTCGCCATGGCCCGCGCCGACCCGGTGGGAAACGTTGGGAAAGGCGTCTCCGGGCTGGAGTGAGGTTCCGCGATCCGGCACCCGTACCACACATCACCGGCGCCGATCATTGGCCTCGCTGTACTCGTTCTCGCCGGGTGCCTGGGGTCCGGCGGGTTCCCCGCGGGCGGGGTGCCCCGGGGGCCGCGGTCATCGCCCGGCCAGCAGACGCGGCCGCGTCCACGTACACCGCCGTGGCTCACGGGGCCACCACCACCCGGGCGCACTCACCGTGCGGACATCACCACCGGCGGATCCCACGTTGCCCTGATTCGGAACTGCGGCACCCGTATCCCAGCGGCGGTCTCGCGCGAACCGTCGACGCCGGAAGGGGGATGGGGACGCGCGAGGTGTGACATATCCCCTCCGGTCGCGCCACCCGACTGGTCTATAATTGGTCGGCCCACAACAAGGAAACGTCATGCCCGAGCTGCCGCCCCCTGCCGATACCGACCGGAACTACGTCGCCGTGTTCGACACCTCCGCCGGTGAGATCCGATGCGAGCTGTTTGCCGCTGACTCCCCGCAAACCGTGGGGAACTTTGTCGGCCTCGCCGAGGCGGGCTACTACGACGGCCTGATCTTCCACCGCATCATCCCGAACTTCATGATCCAAGGCGGATGCCCCGACGGTCGCGGAACCGGTGGACCCGGCTACAACTTCGCCGACGAGTTCAACGCCCACGCGCTGGTCAAAGGGAGCCTCGCCATGGCGAACGCCGGTCGGAACACCAACGGGTCCCAGTTCTTCATCGTCACCGCCGAGGCCACTCCGTGGCTCGACGGGAAGCACACCAACTTCGGTCGCGTCGTCGGTGGTCAGGACGTGGTGGACGCGCTCGGTGCGACTGCCACCGGCGCGAACGACAAGCCGGTTCAGGACCAGCGGCTCAACTCGATCACGATCGAGGTCTCCTAGCACGATCGGGAACCCC
Source organism: Thermoleophilia bacterium (assembly GCA_009694365.1). Taxonomy (GTDB): domain Bacteria; phylum Actinomycetota; class Thermoleophilia; order Miltoncostaeales; family Miltoncostaeaceae; genus SYFI01. The sequence goes on from SHVE01000011.1 coordinate 28,168, forward strand.
GCGCCACTTCCGGCGCAGGGTCCCGACGCTCTAGGATTACATTGATGGCGACCCCCAGCGGAGACCGATGACCACCTCACTCACGCAACTGGCGGAACTCATCGACCACGGTGAGTTCCGCGTACTCCTGCACCGCGGTCAGGAGGTCGGCTTCCTCTCAATCGAGGACGTCGCGGACATGCTCGACGCCCTCGGTGTGGACGCCAGCTTGGCCGAGAACATCTACCAACAGCTCGACGAGGCGGGGATCGACCTCCTCGAACCCGCCGAGGCCACGTCGCGCATGGCCGAGATCGCCGACCAGGCTGACCGGCCCCGACGCCAGACGACGGTGGAGCAGACCACCGACGCCCTGCAGTTGTTCCTCAAGGACATCGGCCGGGTGCCACTGCTCACCGCCGCGCAGGAAGTGGACCTCGCCAAGCGCATCGAGTCGGGTGACCAGACGGCGAAGACGCAGATGGTCGAGGCGAACCTCCGCCTTGTCGTGTCCATCGCCAAGGGGTACCGCGGACGCGGACTGCCCTTTCTCGATCTGATCCAGGAAGGGACCCTCGGACTGGTGCGGGCCGTGGAGAAATTCGATTGGCGCCGGGGGTTCAAGTTCTCGACGTACGCCACGTGGTGGATCCGCCAAGCGGTCACCCGCGCACTCGCCGACAAGGGTCGCACCATCCGCATCCCGGTCCACGTCGTGGAGAAGCTCAACCAGATCAGCCGCGCCGAACGCACCCTCGTGGGCCAGTTGGGGCGCGAGCCCACCGCCGAGGAGATCGGTGCCGTCGCCGGCCTCCCCGCCGCCGAGGTGGAAGACATCCTGCGTAGCGCCCAGCCGATCGTGTCGCTCGAGAAGCCGGTCGGCGAAGACGAGGAGTCCGAGTTCGGGCGCTTCCTCGCCGACGAGACCAGTATCGCCCCGGATCTCGCTGCGGAGCAGTCCCTCCGGGACGAGGCGCTTCACGACGTACTCGACCAACTGTCCTATCGGGAACGCCGGGTCTTGGAGCTCCGCTACGGACTCGGTGGCGAGAAGCCGCGCACGCTCGATGAACTCGGTCGCATGTTCAACGTCACCCGCGAGCGCATCCGGCAGGTCGAGCACCAGTCGCTGCAGAAGTTGTCGGGTATGACGGAGGCCAGCCGCCTCTCGTAGTTCCGTAGGGCCGCCACCGACGCCACCTCAGTTGAGGAGCGGATCCTCCGGGGCGTTCGCCATCAGGCGATACGAACCACCCGCGCGACGTAGAACCTCTCGCCAGAGACCGTCCGGATCCGCCGTGAATACGTCATCCGCGTGGGGCGCGACGTCGATCCAGGTGTCGTGGTCGATCTCGAACTCCAACTGCCCCCCACCCCATCCGGCGTACCCCCCGAACGCACGGGCACGACGGAGGCCCGGGTCACGGCCATCCTCAAGCGATTCCGGGTCGAGGATCCCCACCGACCCGAACGCGATGGCGCCAGGCACGTCGGTGTCGAGGAACTCGGCGAGAACGATGATTGTGCCCGGCTGTACCGGTCCCCCCCGATGAAGCGGCGAGCCCTCAGTGACCACGGACGCAAGGGGTTCGGGCAGGGAATCCCCCGCCGGAAGTTGCATCGGTTGGTTCAGAACAATGCCGAGGGCGCCTTCCTCGGCATGCGTCAAGACGAGAATCACGGCCCGATGGAAGTTCGGGTCGTCGTCCAGATGGGGGGCGGCGAGGAGAAGTCGTCCCCGCCGCCAGCGAAGCGCGCTCACAAGGAGCGCGCCGAGGTCAGTGTGCGGCGCTCCGCCGGCGCGAGGACACCGTGTTGTAGACGCCACCCACAACGATGAGCACGACGCCGACGAGGAGACCGGCCCAGAACACGCCGTAGTGCCCCCAGAGTTCCTTCCCGGAGTCGTGAACCGCGAATCCGATCTGGAACCAGATGAGACCGATCACAATGAAGAGGCCGCCGAGCGTGAATGGCCAGACCTGCGGGAGACCCCGGTCGTTCGTCGTGTGAGCCACTTGGTCCTCCGTTACGGTCGCCTACTGAACGGGGCGAGGCTACCACGGCATGTGGCGGGCATCCGGCGCGCGGTGGGGCGAAGTACCCGCCTACTGGGGCGGATCGTCCCCCGAGGAGATCGCTCGGGCGGCCCGGCGCTCCCGGGCGTCCACGGCGAAGTGGCCGCCCGCTGAGGAATACAGCCGGGCGGGGCGCCCCCGCCCCTCGGAACGCACGTGTCCGGAGTCCGCAACCACTCCGGCACCGAGCACGTCCCGACGGAAATTCCGTGAATCGAGCCGACGACCCAACAGGACCTCATAGACCGTCTGGATCTCACCGAGGGTGAACAAATCGGGAAGGAGGTTGACGGCGACCGGCGCGTACGTCGTTTTCGCGCGCAGGCGAGCGAGGCCGTACCCCACAACGGCCGACTCACCCTTCCCCATGGTGGGTAGGTCGTCGAACGGGAACCACCGGACCTCCACCACATCCGGTCCCGGGGACAACGGATGCCGACTCCAGTCGATCAGCGCGAGGTACGCAACCGCGACCTCGTGCCCATCTCCGTCGAATGTGTAGAGCTGCTCCATCGCCACACCCCGGAGTCCGGCACCAGTCTCGAGGGCGCAGTGCGCCGCGTGGTCGAGGCCGCCATCGTCGGCCGGAACCGCACCGGGCAAGATCCAGATGCCCCCTGAACGGCGGGCGAGGAGGACCTGAAGCCGGCCATCGCGCACGGTGAAAACGGCAACCTCCACGTGCACCCTCATGCGGCGACCTTCGCCTCGCGCTCGGCCATGACCATGAGCCCGTCCATGTTGTTGTCGTACCAGCCGAATGCCAGCCACCGGATACGGGCCTCGGGAGTCGCGAGCGCGGAATCTGGTGGCCAGGCGGCGTCCACGGCCGACCGCAGGGCACCGCGGTCACCCGGGGCGCGAGCATGGGACTGTCGAGCGGCTTCCCCCATCGCCGATTGGGCGCGCCGACCGAGATCGATGGCCGCACCCGGGTCCCCGGCGTCACCGAAATGACTCAGGTAGATCACGGTCGGCGAGATCTGATCGAAGGTGTCAAGCGTGTCCACGGCGGCGACCACGTCGAACTCGGGCGGCGGGAGGGATGGGTAGATCGCACCGCCACCCATTGTCGCCCCCACGGCGTCACCCGCGAACAACACACCCCGTGACTCATCCAGAAGGGCCATGTGGTGCCGTGCATGCCCGGGAGCCCAGACCACCCGAAGGGTCCGGCCCGGTCCGATCGGTATCCCGTGGCCGTCGTCGGCCGCGATGATCCGGTGCTCGTCCACCGGAGTGAGGCCTCCGATCGTAGCCGCGAGGCGCCCGTAAATGACATGCGTGCCGTGAACGAGGCGTGCGGGGTCCACCAAGTGACGCACTCCGCGGGGGTGCACGACGATTGACGCCTTGGGGAAGACACGGGCGAGATCGCCCACCGCGCCGCAGTGATCGAGGTGGACGTGGGTGAGCACCAGCCATGCCAACTCATCGGGCGCGATACCGGCATTCGCGACCGCCGCCCGGACCGTTTCGGTGCTCGTCTGGGTCCCGCAGTCGATCAGAGCGGGCTGATCGCCCGGAATGAGGTGGACCCCGGTCATTCCGGACACGCCACCGAGAAGGGTGTCAATCTGAATGATGTCACCGGGATGTACGTCCATCCGTGCGAGTCTCGCATACCCTTGATGCATGGCGAACACGAGAGAGGCCGCGTGGGCCGCCGCAGGCGCTGCCTGCGCCAACCTGGTGGAAGACGGAATGCGGGTCGGTCTCGGCACGGGACGCGCGGCCACGGCCGCGATCGTGGCTCTCGGCGCGCGGGTGCGGTCTGAGGGACTCCGTGTGGTGGGCGTCCCCACCTCACCACGCAGCGCGGAGCTGGCGGTTACGGCCGGGCTTACGATGGGCGTCCTCGACGACCCGCTTGACTTGGCCTTCGACGGGGCGGACGCCATCGATGCACGCGGCCTGTGTGTCAAAGGGGCGGGTGGCGCGATGGTGCGCGAGCGGATCGTCGCCATGTCGGCACCACGCTTTATCGTCTTGGTGGATCCCCCGAAGATGGTCGCGTCGCTCGACGAGTGGGGCATCCTTCCCATCGCGGTCGTTCCGTTCGCGGCGAACACCGTGATCCGGGCGCTCGGCACGTTCGCACCCACGCGCAGGGATTCCCTGAGCGACGACGGACTGGTTCTGCTCGACCTTCGCCTTCCCCCCAGATCGGACTGGGCGGCCGTAGCGGACGAAATCCGCCGGGTTCCGGGGGTCATCGACCACGGCCTGTTCCGCCTCGTCCTCGCGGACGTGTTCATCGGCCACCCGGACGGATCGGTGGCCACCGCCGCGTGAGCCTGCTGGCCCGAGGATCCGCCGGACTTGCGCGTGCCGCCGGACGGGTATCACGGGCGCTCGGCCGGGGGGGCGGCACGACCGTGCCGGGAGTCGTCTTGCTCCGACTCAATCCCGGTGCCGTGCGGACCCTCGCCGCCGACCTCGTGGACGGCAGCATCCTTGTCTCCGCGACCAACGGCAAGACGACAACGACGCGCCTCATCGCCGGGGCGTTGCGGGCCGACGGCCGTTGCGTGGTGACCAACGCGGCGGGGGCGAACCTCCTCACTGGAGTTGCCGCCGCCCTCGCAAACCACCGTGACGGCGCTGGGGCGGCGGGCACCGGGGTCTTCGAATGCGACGAGGCGGCGCTCCCGGCCATCGCCGACACGGTTCGCCCGCGCGCGGTTGTGCTTATGAATCTCTTCCGTGACCAGTTGGATCGCCACGGCGAACTCGAAGCGATCGGGGGACGTTGGGAAACGATGATCGCCGGGTTCGCGGCCGCGCCGGGCCCCACCCTCGTGCTCTGCGCCGACGACCCCCTTGTCGCCGCTCTCCCCCGCCCGGATTCCCGGGTCGTGTGGTTTGGGATCGACGACCCCGCGGTCTCCGGGTCGCACCTGTCTCACTCCGCCGACTCCACTCGTTGCCGCATCTGCTCGGCGGCCCTCGTGTACGACCACATCTGGATCGGCCACCTCGGTGCATGGCGGTGCCCGTCGTGCGAATCGACTCGCCCCCCGCGTGACGTGTCCGTGATCCACGCCGGACTCACCGGAGGGCGTGGGGCCAATCCGATTATCCGCACCCCCGAGGGCGAGGTCCAGATCCATCTCACGCTCCCGGGACTCCACAACGTGCTGAACGCGGCCGCCGCGCTCGCTGGCGCGATCGCCATGGGCGTTTCCGCCGCGCGGGCCGCCGCCGCGATCTCTGAGGTCCCGGCGGCCTTCGGGCGCGCGGAACGGGTGACCGTGGATGATCACGAGGTCGTCCTGCTCTTGGCCAAGAACCCGACCGGCACGAACGAGAACGTGCGAACGCTTCTTCTGGACGACGGTGATCACGACATCCTGGTCGCACTCAATGACCAGATCGCCGACGGGCGTGACGTGTCGTGGATCTGGGATGTGGACTTCGAGCCCCTCCTTGCTCGCACGCGCCATATCACCGTCACGGGTGACCGCGCGCACGACCTCGCCCTGCGGTTCAAGTACGCAGGAATGGCCCCGGACTCCCTCCACGTCGAGCCCGACCCCGGCCGTGCGCTAGACGTGGCGCTCGGTGCCCTGTCGCCCGGCGGTACCCTTACGGTTTTCCCCACCTACACCGCCATGCATCAGATCCGGGCGGCTCTTGTCGCACGGGGCGCTGCGACCCTCTCGTGGGATGAAGCCTGATGGTCCTTCCCACCTACGCGGCCATGCATCAGATTCGGGCGGATCTCGTCGCACGCGGCGCTACGACCCTCGCCTGGGACGAGGCCTGATGGTGGCCATCTCCCCGGCCCGGGGTTTCATCCAGGAGCACGTCCACTACGCGGACGATGCGGGGTTCTGGCAGGCCCACGCCGATCGCCTCGGGGGACTGGTGGTGGACCTCGGATCCGCCGCCGGGCGGGTGGCGATCCCCCTCGCCCTCGCGAATCATTCGGTGTGGGCAGTGGATGCCGACCCCGAGATGCTGTGCGTCCTTGAGGAACGCGCTCGGGTGGCCGGGGTGAGCCACCTCATCGAATGCCACGTCGGTGATCTCGCGCGTCCCACGCTGCCCCCGTCGGTGTCGCTCGTGATCATCGCCATGAACACCCTTCAGGTACTTCACGACGAGCACGAGCACCTCACCTGTCTCACGGCGTGCGCCGCCGCGCTGCGGCCCGGGGGTGAGGTCATCCTGGATGTCGCCATGCCCGCCTTCGACGACGTCCTCCCCAACCTTGGAGTGGAGATCACCCAGTCGTCCTACCGTGACCCCGACACCGGGACACTGGTCACGCAATCGGCGGTCTACGAGTTCGCCGACCCCACATCAGGGACCCTTTCGTTCCGGATCATCATCGAACGCCACACCCCGGACGGCGACGAATCACGGGTTGAGCGGGTTCACCACGTCCACCTCTTCGCCCCCGAGGAGGTCCGCGCCCTCGCGCGGCGTTCCGGGCTCGACGTGCTTGACGTGCACGGGGGCTTTCAATGTGAACGCCTTTCCCCGGAATCCGAACGTCACGTTTACCGCCTTGGGATCGCCGAATGACCGTTCCCCACGCGATCGTCCGCTTGTGCCACCTCTACCCCGGAGAGATGAACATCTACGCCGACCGGGGCAACATCGCCGTGCTCCGCAGCCGACTCGAATGGCGCGGACTCGCACTCGACGTGACGCCCTGCGGCATCGGCGACGAGGTTACACCCGGTTTTCATGACATCTATTACCTCGGTGGCGGGCAAGATCGTGATCAGGCGGTCGTTGCCGCCGACCTCTCCGGGACGAAGGGTGCGGCGATCCGATCGGCGATCGAAGATGGCGCGGCTCTTCTCGCCGTGTGCGGCGGGTTCCAACTGGCGGGACATGGCTACGTGGGTGGGGACGGATCGTCCATGCCCGGATTCGGCGTCTTTGACGCCGAGACGGTGGCCGAAAACGGTCGGCTCGTCGGCGATGTGTTGATCCAGGCCACCTTGGCTGGTGACCACCAACGGGTCACCGGATTCGAGAACCACGCCGGTCGGACGCATTTAGCCGCAGGCTGCACCCCATTTGGCCAGGTGGTTGCGGGCCACGGGAACGACGGCCACAGCGGGGTCGAGGGCGCCACCCGGCTCCGAGCAATCGGCACCTATCTCCACGGGCCCCTCCTCCCGCGCAACCCATGGGTCGCCGACACACTTCTGTCGTGGGCCCTCGCGCACCGGACCGGCGAAACGGTTCCCCTTACACCGTTGAATGACTCCCTCGAGATGGCCGCCCATGAGGTGTCCGTGGGCCGGGCACGCGGAGATCGGACCGAAGGTCGGATGGGACGCCGGGCTTAGCGACCCGTCGAACCGAATCCCCCCTCGCCCCGGGGCGTCGCGCCGGGAAGGTCGTCCACTTCCATCGCCGCGACCAGCGCCACCGGCACGATTACCAGCTGGGCGATGCGGTCGCCACGAGCGATGGTCACCGGAGACTCGCCGAGATTGATGAGGATCACCTTCACTTCGCCCCGGTAGCCCGCGTCGATGAGTCCCGGAGCGTTGGCCACCGTCAGGCCCATCTTCAGCGCGTTGCCCGACCGGGGAACGATCAGCCCGGCCATCCCCTCAGGAATGGCCACCGCCCATCCGGTGGGAACTGCGACCCGCATGCCCGGGGTGAGAACCACATCCTCACATGATCCGAGGTCGAGCCCGGCGTCCCCCGGATGCGCCCGAACCGGCAGGACAGCCTCCGGGCGCATCCGAAAGAACGGGATCTCAGGTGTCGATGAGACGGGAGATCCTGCTCGCGGCCTCGAGGAGGCGATCGTCGGGCGTGGTGAGACTCATGCGTACGAAACCCTCGCCGCTGGCGCCGTACGCCGCGCCCGGGGTGATGACCACGGCCGCATCCTCCAAAACTCGCTCGGTGAACGACGCGGAGGTCTCCCCGTCCGGGACCCTCGCCCACACGTAGATGGCCCCCTTGGGGGGGGTCACGTCGAGGCCGATGGCGGTGAGGGCGTCCACGAGAATGTCGCGGCGGCGGCGGTAGACCTCGCACATCTCGGCAACGGATGCCTGATCACTGTCGAGCGCGGCCACGCTGGCCTCCTGGACCGCCTCGAACATTCCGCTGTCCAGGTTCGTCTTGAGTTGCCAGTAGGCGGAGACGACCTCGGGATTACCCACCACGGCACCCGACCGCCATCCGGTCATGTTGTACGTCTTGGACAATGAGAACACCTCGATGCCCACATCCTTCGCCCCGGGCGTGGCGAGGAACGAGGGGGCCACGTAACCGTCGTAGGTGATCTCGGAATACGCGTTGTCGTGGACGACGATGATGTCGTGCGCCCGGGCGAACGCCACGACCCGCTCGAAAAGGTCACCTTCGACCACGGCCCCCGTGGGGTTGTTCGGGTAGTTGAGGTACATGATGCGGGCGCGGTCACGCAGGTCGGCGGGGATCGCGTCGAGGTCGGGTTCGAATCCCAACCCGGGGATCAGTGGCATGGCCACTGGCTCGGCACCCACCAGAAGCGGTCCGTTCGTATAGACCGGATAGCCGGGATCACTGGCCAGCGCGACGTCGCCGGGGTCGAGCAGCGCGAGGTTCAGGTTTGCGATCGCCTCCTTCGCTCCCAGCGCCGGAATGATCTCGGTCGCCGGGTCGAGGTCCACTCCGAATCGTCGCGAATAGAACCCGGCCACCGCGTCACGGAACGACTCGCGACCGCGATTGCTCGGGTACTGGTGGGTGCCGGGGTCAGCGACGGCCGCCCGCATCCGCTCGATAACGAGGGGAGGGGTGGGGGTATCGGGGTCACCGATCCCAAGGGAGATGATGTCGACGCCCGCCCGCCGCTTGTCGGCGATCTTCTGCTCGATTGCCGCGAACAGATACGGGGGGAGCATCCCCATTCGGGCCGCTCCGATTGGGCGGCTCATGCTGCCACCACACGTGAGGTGAGGTCAGCGGACATGCGTCCGTCATACACCGGCTCGGCCGGTCCGGTCATGGTGACCTCCAGATCGTCACGGACATCGATAATGAGGTCGCCACCGGCAAGGTGCACGGTGACGGGGCTGGTGGCACCGTCACGGCGGACCACGGCCACGGCAGCCGCGCAGGCACCGGTTCCGCAGGCCATGGTCTCGCCCACGCCGCGTTCCCAAACACGCACGGTGATCTCCCCCGGCCCGTCGCGGCGGACGAACTCCACGTTGGTGCGCTCGTGGAACCGCGGATCCACCTCGATCAGCGGGCCGAGGGTACGCACCACGGAGTCCGGGTCGTCATGCCGAACGATCACGTGGGGGTTGCCCATGGACACGCTCACCAGACGCACGTCGCCGGCATCGGTGGCGAGGGTTTCCTCGCCGTCCCCTGATGGGAACACCGCTGTCCCCATCTGAACGGCGACGACCGACCCCTCCACCCTTACCCGGACAACCCCGGCACCGGTAAGGATGCATCCGTCGGCCGGAAGGCGGCCCGTCACGTCGAGATATCGGGCCACCATGCGGATCCCGTTGCCGCAAATCTCGGCGGTGCTGCCGTCAGGGTTCCACACCACCATCTCGGGCCCTCCGGTATTCATGCGAAGTTCGAGGATGCCGTCGGCGGCGATCCCGAAGTGCGGGTCGCACACCACGCGCACACGGGCGGGTGTGATGGGAACCGGCCAGCCCTCCGCCTCGGTGACGATGTAGTCGTTCCCGAGGCCCTGCCACTTCTGAAATGGGATTCCGTCGGACACGGGGCGGGAGGCTATCCCACGTCCCCGCGCGCGTGCCGCCACATCGCCACAAGCGCGGGGAGGGCATCGACGGCCGGATCATCCCCGAGGTCGAGCACCTCCGCCGGCGCAAGGCGCCGCATCCACGTCGCCTGCATCCGGGCGAGCCGCCGGGTACGCGCACAGAGAACCTGTTCGAGGGAGTCTCGCGGCAGGTCCCCAGCCGCTACCGCGGCCACCTCCCGCATGCCGATAACCTGGGCCGGGCCACGGGCGAGGTCCGGGCGGGCGAGTGCGCGCGTGAGTTCGTCCACGAGACCCTCGTCAAGTTCACGGCGCACCCGGATGGCAATGAGGGCGTGCAGCACGGCCCGGGGCCGGTCCACCCCGACGAGCAGCGTGGGCAGACGATCGGGTGCGCTCCAGAGATCGTTGCCCAGCGCCTCCTCGCCGGCCACGCTCCGCTCTAGGGCACGGGCAAGGCGCCGGGGGTTCGCGCCGTCAATCCGTTCCGCCGCCCTGGGATCCCGGCGGCGGAGCTCCGCGAGGGCGGACGCGGTATCGACTGACAGGGTCTCGGCCCACGCCCGCACACCCGGATCGGGTGACGGGCGCATGTCGAGATCGGCGACCGCGCCCCGTAGATAGAGACCCGTTCCCCCGGCAACGATCGGCACCCGGTCACGCCCGAGAACATCGTCGATCACCGAGTGGGCGCGATGCGCGTAATCCCCGGGGTTCGAGTTGTCGGAGAGCGCAAGATCGCCGACCAGGTGATACGGCACGTCGTCCCGCTCTGACGGACGCGGGGCGTCGGACGCGATCTCGAGCCCCAGATACCGCTGGAACGGGTCCGCGACAACGATCTCCCCGCCCACCTCACGCGCGAAGACATGCGCGAGCGCGCTCTTTCCGGTCGCCGTCGGCCCGAACAGGGCCAGAACCTGAGGACGGTCGATCAGACTGTTCCGACGAGGTCACCCACCTGCGCCATCCGACCCGACAGCGTGGTGGATGTCGAACGCTCGATGAGGACCGGCACGATGCGACCCGGATCCGACTGCCCGGAGAAGTTGACCGTGACGTTGTGGGTGGTGCGCCCACTCATGCGCGTGTCATCCGTACGGGACGGCCCCTCCACGAGCACGTCGCAAACGGTCCCCACGTGGCGCTGAAGCCGCGTACGGGCCGTCGCCTGAACCACATCCACGAGGGCACCGATGCGCGCACTCTTGACCTCGGGCGACACGTCGTCGTCCATCGTCTCCCCGGCCTCGGTACCGGGACGGGGCGAGTAGACGAAGGTGTACGCGCCGTCGTACCCCACTTCCGTGACCAGCGACAGCGTCTCGGCGAAATCCGCATCGCTCTCCCCGGGGAACCCGACGATCAAATCGGTCGTGAGGGCGATGTCGGGCACCTCCGCACGAATGCGGTCCACCAACTGAAGGTAGCGCCCACGGTCGTAGGTACGCCGCATCGCCTTGAGCGTACGACTCGACCCAGACTGGGCGGGAAGATGGATGTGGTGGCACACCTCGGGCACATCCCGATGCACGGCGATCACGTCGTCGCGGATGTCCTTAGGATGGGGGCTCGTGTATCGGACCCGCTCGATTCCATCGACCGCTGCCGCCGCCCGCAGCAAGTCCGCGAATCCGATTCGATCGGCGGCCGGGAGGTCGCGGCCGTACGCGTTCACATTCTGACCCAGCAGGGTCACCTCCACCACTCCATCCGACGCCTGTACGCGGATCTCATCCAGTACGTCACGGTGCGGGCGGCTGCTCTCCCGACCACGGACGGTCGGAACGATGCAGTACGAGCACACGCAGTTACACCCCACCGAGATCTGAACCCACGCCTGGTGGTCCCGTTCACGCAGCGACGGCAAGTCGCCGCTGAACCGACCGTCGAACGTGAATGCCCCAACCGCCGAAATGCGCTCCCGGGCGAGGAGTTCGCCCATCCGGTTCATCTCGCCCGGACCGAATGCGATGTCCACAAACGGGAAGTCGCGGAAGACCGCCTGCTTCTGGCTCTGCGCCCAACACCCCCCCACCGCGATCACGACATCCGGGCGCTCGCGCTTGATGCGCTTTGCCTCACCCAGGTTGCCCATGAATCGGTCATCCGCAGATCCGCGGATGGTGCAGGTGTTGAACAGGATGAGGTCCGCAATCTCGCGATCGTGAGCCTCCTCGTACCCGAGGGTCTGGAGGACGCCACGCATGTGCTCTGAGTCATGGGCGTTCATCTGGCACCCGAAGGTGGTCAGGTGGTACCGGGGCATAATCGGTGATCGTAGTCGGCCCCGGCCGTGGGCCGACGGTGGACAAAGGAACAACCGGTGTAGTCGTTCGGACGGCCCCGACCGCCCGGTGCGGGTGGGCGGTGACACGACCGGTGATCCTCGTCGCTGCCCGGCCGTGGGGTGATCCCCGGTCCCCGGCCGTTGGGTGATCATCGGCCGGGGACCGGGGAACGGGGATCTCAGGCGGCTGCGACCTCCGTCGTGGTCTCCACAACGGTCCCGGAGTCCTCGGCGATGGATGCCGCCCCACCATTCGCCTCTGCGGCGCGGGCGGCCTCGGCCTTGGACGCGAGGGTGGTACCCCGCGCCGGCGCGGGCGTGATGCCGGCGGCCGTGCGAATGCAAGTCTCGATCTCGTCCGCTAGGTCCGTGTGCTCGATGAGGAAAGCGCGGGCCGCGTTACGGCCCTGCCCGAGCCGGTCGTCGCCGAACGAGAAGTACGAACCGCTCTTGGTGACGATGTCGTACTCGATGCCCAGATCGATGAGCGACCCCTCGCGGGACACTCCCTCGCCGTAGAGGATGTCGAACTCGGCCTGCCGGAAGGGCGGGGCGACCTTGTTCTTGACCACTTTGACGCGGACCCGACTTCCGATGACCTCGGCGCCGTCCTTCAGATTCTCGATGCGGCGCACGTCCAGACGGATCGTCGAATAGAACTTGAGTGCACGGCCCCCCGGTGTTGTCTCCGGTGAGTTGTGCACCGCGACCCCGTCGACGAGATACGTGTGGTTGCCCTCGACCTCCATGTCGAAGCGGCGCATGTCGCGGAGGCCCGTGACCGTCTCGACCCCGAGCACGTAGGCGCGCGATGCCCTGAGGCCACCGTCGCTCACATCGGGCGCGCGATGTTCGGCCCCCGCCGTCCCCACCAGAACGCGCTCGGAAGTCCGCGTCGGCTCGCTGGCGAACACCTCCATGCCCGGATGCAGATCCCCGGCCGGAATCTCCCCGATCGGCGTGATGATGATGTGGTTCGGGGTGCAGGTGAGCACGCGATCTCCGTCCCCACCCGAGATCCGGATGCGGAGGAAGTTCTCGGCGAGACCGTTGTCGTACCAGTTGACCACGCGGCGTGGCTCAACTCGACCCGTCGCGGGATCAAGCGACATGACCTCCACCGGGAGGCGGTCCGACACGATTCGCCCGATCGGCATCGTGGTGCCGTCCGCCAGCAGAATCGGGGCGTCATGGTGGAAGCATCCGAACATCACGCCGATCTTCTCGCGCAACTGGTTCGTGAATACGCAGATGGTGCCCGCGCGGTTGAGGGTTCCCGCGAGCTTTCGCAGCGCCTGCGACATGAGTCGCGCCTGCAGCCCCATGTGGGTGTCCCCCATTTCACCCTCGATCTCCGCCTTCGGCACGAGGGCCGCCACGGAGTCGATGGCCACGATGTCGAGGGATCCGGACCGAACTAGGAGGTCGGCGATCTCAAGTGCCTGCTCGCCGTGGTCGGGTTGCGACACCAGCAGTTCATCCGTGTTGACCCCGATGCGGCGCGCATAGGCCGGGTCGAGTGAGTGCTCCGCGTCGATGAATGCTGCGAGTCCACCACGTTTCTGCGCCTGGGCCATGACGTGGTAGAGGAGCGTGGTTTTACCGGATGCCTCCGGGCCGAAGATTTCCACGATGCGACCCCGGGGGAGGCCACCGATCCCGAGCGCGATGTCCAACGCGAGGGACCCGGTGGGCACGTAGTCGATGTCGGAAAGGGGCATGTCGCCCATCCGCATGATCGAGCCCTTGCCAAACTGCTTCTCGATCTGCGCAACCGCCGAACTCAGCGCCTCAGTCCTATCCACCGTCCATCCCCCTGTGCCTGGCCCCGTGGGGCCTCGAATCGTCGTCGCAGAACGGACAGGACCCTAACGGCCCGTCCGGCGTATCGAGAACATATGTTCGCATGTGGTCCGGATGTTCCTTCCCACGGACCGCGAACCTACGGGGGACACGCGCATGCGGGCACCACGGACCGTTCCACTTCGCGCGCGGACGCGTCGCCCTCAGGCCCCGATGACCTCGCGCAACAGGTGCAGTGCCATCGTGGAGGCCGACGCGCGTATGCGCTCCCGATCACCGGGGAGGTGCAGCTCTCGGGCGGTGGCGACGTTCGGCCCCGACACCCCCACGAACACAAGCCCCACCGGCTTGTCGGGAGTGCCACCCCCCGGCCCGGCGATACCGGTGATCGCCACGCCCCATGCCGACCCCACGGCCACTCGGACACCAGCGGCCATGGCGATGGCGCACGGGGCCGATACCGCGCCGTGCAGCTGGATCACGTCGGGTGGGACCCCGAGCAACGCTTCCTTCACGGCATCGTCGTACGCCACGATCCCCCCCCGGTACCACGCGCTCGCACCCGGAACGCGAGTCAGGCGTGCCCCCACCGATCCCCCGGTACACGACTCCGCCGTGGCGACGGTCTCGCCCCTCGCAACGAGGGCCCGCCCGATCACTTCCTCGACCTCGCTCCCGTCTGTGGAGACAACGGCACCGGGGAACGCCGCCTTGAGAATCCTGACGAACGAATCCGCGGCCGGGCCAGCGGGACGAACGGTCACGTCGAGTTCGCCCGGGCGCGCGCACACCCCCACATCAAGACCCATGCCCTCCGGCGGATGGACCCGCAGGATCTCGATGATGTCCGCCTCCACCACGCCCGACATGCGGACCTCGATCGGCCCGTGGGCCGAGTCTCGGCCGATTATTCCCGCGACGGGCGGCGTCGCGCAGGCCGACTGAAAGGACGCCATACACTCCCACGGGGGGCCGGGCAGCACTACGACAACGGTCCCCCCGGATGTGAGGACCACCCCCGGTGCGGTCCCGGGGGGGCTTAGTACCAGAGCGCCCTCGGGTACCGTCGCCTGCTTGCGTATCCCCACCGCTCTCGTCCCGGGCTGGCCTCGGGCCGGAACGGATCCCATGGCCAGGATCACCATCGCCTCAGCATCCTGGTCGACATGAAGCGGGCGGCCCACCGCGAGGGCCACGGCCTCCATGGTGCGATCGTCGTGCGTGGGACCGAGCCCTCCGGTGGTCACCACGAGATCCACCCCCAGTCCGCACGCCTCAGCGACCGCAGATCGGATTTCTCCCACACCGTCGCCCACCACCGTGACACGAACGATTTCGACACCCGCGGCCACGAGACGGGCGGCCACCGACGCGCCATTCCGATCTCGCACCCGTCCCTCCAACACCTCGGTTCCGGTCACGACGATCGCCGCCGTGGCAGGCATCAGCCCGCCGGCAGGCGCTCGGCGCCGGAGCGGGATATAACGAAGGTTCCGGTGCCGCCGGTGATCCGGAGGGGCGAGCCATTGAGAGTCACCGCGATCGCCGCCGGGTTGCCCATGCGCACCCAAGCGAACTTCGTAATGATGAACCGGTGCGTCGCACCCGGCACGAGGACACCGCTATAGACGGTGGCCCCTGTTTCGGACCCTCGCCGCACCTCAAGGTAGGCGCCCTGTTGTCCCCGGCCGGTGAACCTGATGTCCATGGCGGCCGTTGTCGGCCTAGGCGTCGTGGACGTGCGCACTTCGGGGACCACTGATGACGGCGGGACGGAGGTCGTGCCCCCGACGCCCATCCAACCGAGAAGGGCAATGCCCATGACGCCACCGATCGCGAGCCACAGCAGTTTCGCTTCACGCCGACGCGGTCGGCCATCCGCCCGGCGCTGGGCGCGACGACGCCCGTCGGACGAGATGGCCAGCAACAGGTCTCCGTAGCGGGACTCGTATTCATCGAGGGCGAGTAACGGGTCGAGGCCCAGATACGTGGTGTACGCCCGGAGGAACCCGCGTACGTACGACGGATCCGGGAGACGGTCGAACTGCTCGTCCTCCATCGCTCGGAGGTAACGCACCCGGATCCGGGTGCCAGCTTCGGCAGTCGGAAAGTCGATGCCCTGGCGTACCCGGGCGTTCTTGAGGCTGTTACCGATCTCATACATACATAGGTGGAATCCCCGCCCGTCGCGCTGCAGGGCGACGCTAGCACCCCCCGGTACCCAAACGAGATCGGGGCACCCAGTACGGGGCTCGACACGTCGAGGGTGCGGCTAGTCGTCCGCAGACACGTCCGCACCCACGGTGGCGACGCCGAGGACCCGGTCGATCTCGCCCTCGCCGATCAGCACGGTACGAGGGCGGGAACCCTCATACCCGGAGATCACGCCGAGGCGCTCGAGCGAATCCACGAGGCGCCCGGCGCGGGCGTACCCCACTCCCAAACGCCGCTGGAGCAGCGAGACGGACGCCGTCCCCTGCTGCACGACGGTCTCCACGGCCTTCGGGATAAGCTCGTCGCCACCGAACATCACATCGGCGTCCGGGACATAGCGGCGCTCAAGCAATTCCTCGTGCAACTCCGGACGTCCCTGGCGCCGCCAGTGATCCGTGATCGCGAGGATCTCCTCCTCCGAGACGTAAGCACCCTGTAGGCGCTGAAGGCGCGAAGTTCCCACCGGACGAAAGAGCATGTCGCCGTCCCCGAGCAGCGACTCCGCGCCACCGGCGTCGAGGACAACCCGCGAATCCACCTGCGACGACACCGCGAACGCGATGCGTGACGGCACGTTGGCCTTGATCATCCCGGTGATCACATCCACCGACGGGCGCTGCGTCGCCAGCAGGAGATGGATCCCCACGGCACGACTCTTCTGCGCGAGGCGGATGATCGCGTCCTCAACCTCTCCCGGGGACACCATCATCAGGTCGGCGAGTTCGTCGATGACCACGAGGATGTGCGGGACGGTGCTGAGGCCCTGCGGGCGGCGGATGGCATTCCAGTCCGCGAGGTTCCGAGCACGGGCCGCCCCCATCAGTTCGTATCGGGCCTCCATCTCCCCCACGATGTTGGACAACACCGCCGTGGCGTTCTTCATGTTGGTCACCACGGGGGTGAGGAGATGCGGGATGCCCTCGTAGTGGTTCAGCTCGACCTTTTTCGGATCGATCATCACCAGACGCAGATCGTCGGGAGTGGCCCGGAGGAGGATGGAGGCGAGGAGGACGTTGATGCAGACGCTCTTCCCCGTGCCGGTCGAACCCGCGATGAGCAAATGCGGCATGCGGGCAATGTCGAGGTACACCGCCGTGCCGCCGATGTCGAGACCGAGCCATGCAACCAGAGGCCCTGCGTCGGAGGGGAACTCCCGCCACACGTCGCCCAGCGTCACCAAGCTCGCGTCGGGGTTCGGCACCTCCACACCCACCGCCTGCTTACCGGGGATGGGCGCGAGGATTCGCAGTTCGGCCGTGGCGGCGAGCGCGTAGGCAAGGTCGTCACGCAGCGAGGAGACGCGTGAGACCTTGGTGCCCGGCGCGAGGCGCAACTCATACCGCGTGACGCGCGGGCCGGACACCGTGTGGGTGATGTCGGCGGTCACCCCGAATTCCGCGAGCGCCTCCACGAGACGCCGCGAGGTGGCGCGCACCAGCGATGCCGACATCGTCGACACCCCGGACGACCTCACGAGCGTACGCCGGGATGGCGGCTTCCACCCACCCCGCGGTCCGTTGGAGGGCGCGGTGTGGATGTTCTCCACCACCCCTCCCCGCGGATCCTCGTCACGTGCCTCGTCGTCACCCGGGTCCACGCCCGGCAGTGCCACCGGCAGGAATACGTCGTCGCCCAGCATCTCGTCGTCGCCATCGAATGGGTCATCGAGCACGTCGTGGGCGTCAGTGCCAACGAACAGGCTCCGCCCGTCGTCAATTGACACCGGCGTGGGCCAGTCCTCATCGCGACGTACACCCGAGTCGTACGCGGGATCGTCGTCTAGGTAGTCCTCATCAGTGCGTCGCGTGGTGGGCGTGGCGAGCGTGCGGGCAATGGCCCGGGCCTCGCCACCCGCACGGCGACCCCCGCGGACCGTGGTGACCGTGGCCGTCGCCACGCCCCGACCCACGGCGGCGCCCGCTGTGGCCACGCTCCGACCAGACCCCCGTAGCGCATCGCCGAGCGACGCACCGCTCATCAGCACCATTCCCGCCGCGATTCCGAGAACGGTGACGATGTTGGCACCGACGGCACCGACGGTGTTGGCGGCCGACCACCAGAGACCGGCCCCGGTCACGCCACCGGTGGCCTGCATGTCGCGCATCACGAACCACCCCCCGGACGTCTCCATCCCCACCCCGAAGATCCCGGATGCGAGCCCGAGGAGAATCGCGGCTCCGGCAATGCCCGCGCCGATCCGGAAGGGAGTCGTGTCGAACACGGGGATGCGCACGATCAGATGGATTCCCACGACGACCATCACGAGAGGCGCGAGGCCCACCCCACGGCCCAGGACGCCGCGGAAAACGGACTCCAGTCCCACGCCGAATGCACCGCCGCCGAGGCCCGCGAAGACCACCGCACCGAGGAACGCCCCCAGTGCGATGAGCGCGAGCCCACCGATCTCACGGTAGCCACGGCCACCCCGCTTCGGAGCACGGCGCCGGGCACGGGCCCGCGTGGCGGGGCGCGTCGTTGGGGCGGACTGCGTTCGGGTCCTACGGGTGGTTGCGGGCACGGTCTCCCCGGGGTCGACGTTCCCCAAGGCTTTGGACGCCTACGGGCCGACTCCTGCCTCGATCGACCGTGCCCGTGGCCTAGACCTCCACCACCACCGGGATAATGACCGGACGCTGCCGCGACCGTCGGTTGATAAGCGAACCCACGGCATCGTGCAAGCGCTTTTTGAGCACGTCGACCTCGTGGACGCGCTCTTCGGACGACTCGGCGACGCTCTCCGCGACGACCTCGCGAATGCTCGCAATCAGGTCCTCGTCGTCGGCCCCCGCGAAACCGCGGGTCACGATGTCGGGTTCGCCCGCGATGGTGCCGTCGTGAGCGTCGATTTGGATGACCACAAGCACCAGCCCGTCCTCCGACATGTGGCGGCGATCGCGCACCACCCCTTCGCCCACGTCCGCGGTCCCGAACGAGTCCACGTACGTGATACCCGACTCCACCCGTTCACCGAGGACGACCCCGTCCGACGACACCTCCATCACGTCGCCGTTCTCGAGGATGACCGTGCGCTCAGGGATCCCCAGTCGGTTCGCGAGATCGGCGTGGGCCATCTGGTGACGCGCCTCGCCATGAATCGGGGCGAAGAAACGCGGGCGCACGAGTTGCAGCATCCAGGCGAGCTCGTCGCGCACGCCGTGCCCGGACGCGTGGATGTCGGGGCGGGTCTCCGGCGTGACCACATGCGCCCCGGCAGCGACCAAGCGGTTGATGGTTTCGTCGATCGCCAACTCATTCCCGGGAATACGACGGGAGCTGTAGACGATGGTGTCCCCCGGTGTGATGCTGACCCGGGGATGGGCTCCGTTGGACATGCGGCGGAGCGCCGACAACGGCTCACCTTGGCTGCCCGTGGTGATGATGACCAACTCGTCGTCCGGCGTGGTCCCGATCTCCTTGTCGCCGATCATCACACCGTCGGGCACCGTGAGGTAGCCGAGGGTGCGGGCCACGTTAACGTTACGCACCATCGAACGCCCGACCACCGCGACCTGCCGGCCGTCCCGGTACGCGGCCGTGATCACCTGCTGGATTCGGTCGATCTGTGACGAGAACGTCGTGACGATAACTCGACCCGGAGCGGTTGCGAACAGGCTGGAGAGCGCCGGGCCGACCGCCTCCTCCGGACGCTTGCCGGAGACCGGAACGTCCGCGTTGGTGGAATCGCCGAGCATAACGAGGACGCCACGCTCGCCCAGACGTGCGAGGCCTGCGATGTCACTGCGCTTAGACGGCCCCCCGATCGGGAGGTGGTCGAACTTGAAGTCACCCGTGTGAAACAGCGTGCCGGCAGGACTGTGGAGCGCCACCGCCACACAGTCGGGGATGCTGTGCGTCACGCGCAGGAACTCGGCCTCGAAGGGACCGACCGTCCGCGGCGGATCCCCGGCGGCCACCTCGATCAACTCGACATCGCCGAGGAGGCGATGCTCATCCAGTTTGCCGCGCAGCAGCGCGAGGGTGAACCGCGTTCCGATGATCGGAACCGGGCCGACCTCACGGATGAACCACGGCACCGCGCCGATGTGGTCCTCATGGCCATGCGTCAGGATGAGGGCGTCGATGCGCGACCGGTTCTCTGCCAGGTACGTCATGTCCGGCAGTACGAGGTCCACACCGAGTTGGTCAGGAGTCGGAAATGTCACGCCGCAGTCGATCATCACGATGCGATCGGCGTATTCCACGACGTACAGGTTTTTGCCGATCTCGCCCACCCCGCCAAGCGGGATGATTCGGAGCGACGGAGCGGGGCCACTTGGCGGTGTCAGGGAATGCCCTTCTGGTTGGTCAGGCCGTTCGCCCGATGGCGAGTTCGGCCAGGAGCACGCGCAGACGCACGCGCTCGTCGTCGGTCGCGTCGACGAGTGGCAGGCGAACGGTCCCAGACGGGATCATCCCCAGCACCTCGAGAGCGGCCTTGATAAGAATCGGATTGGTGGTCTCAAACAGACCAGTCCACAGCGGTGCGAGGGATTGGTCGATCGCCCGTGCGCCCGCCATGTCCCCGGCCGTTGCGAGGGACGCCATCGCCTGCATGCGTTCACCCACGAGGTGTGAGGCGACAGAGATCACTCCCTGGCCCCCCATCTCCAGCACCGGCATGAACATGTCGTCGTTTCCCGCATAGATCGCGAGATCCGTGGACTCCATCACCGCGCGGGTCTCGGCGAGATCGGGGTTCGCCTGCTTCAGCGCGACCACCCCGGGAATCTCCGCGAGATCCGCGATGAGGTCCGGTGGCATGTTGAGCGCCGTGCGCCCGGGAATGTTGTAGAGCACGACCGGCAGACCGACCTCGGCGATCGCGCTCACGTGGCGGCGAATGCCCTCCGGCGGGGGCTTGTTGTAGTACGGAGTGACAACCAGCACGGCGTCGGCGCCGAGGTCGCCGGCCACCTCCGTGAGGTGGACGGAATGCGCGGTGTCGTTACTTCCGGTACCCACGACCAGTGTCTGCCCCTCCCCCACTTCCTCGCGGGTGGAGCGAAACAGGGCAATCCGCTCATCGTCGGTGAGGGTGGAGGCTTCGCCGGTCGTGCCGGCCACGACGATGCCATCGGACCCTGTGGCTAAGAGCGTGCGCACGAGGGTCCGGAGCGCGGCGTCATCAACGGCTCCAGTTGAATCGAACGGCGTGACCACCGCAGTGAGGACTGCTCCCAGCACGGGCGGCAGTATAGGGCGGTGCCGCGGGGTCCGGCAGATTGGGCCGCAGCCGGACGGTGGTCGGCGACGCGGCCGGGGCACTCAGCAATCGGGGCTCACCACGATGGAATATGCGCGTACGTCCCCTTGCAGACCGCGGTCGCCGGCGATGAGCCGGGCCAACCGGTCCTCGCAGAACCGCCGACCGGGACGAAACGGAGACCATGGAATCGTCGGCGTATGCGGATGACGATCTCCTCGCGGACCTGATCCCGCACGGGGATCAGGTCCAGGTTCGAACGGCACGCGATTGAGACTGCGACCGTCGTCGCCTCGCGATCGTTGATCGCCACGGAACCACAACGAATACTCGGTCGCCAATCTGATGGTCGGCCGCAACACCGCCGACTGAGCCGCTGCCGATGATCACGCCGTACTGCCGGGCGGATATTAGGGGCGCGGGATCTCCTGGCCGGTTTCCGGATCGATGCGAATGCCGTCGGTGATGCCCGTGCCCGGAGGCGCCCCGATGATGAGCCATGTTGCGTCGCGGTCGGAGGTGTTCTGAATACGGCGGCTGGTGTCCTTGCCCACGCGCAACCAGTCGTAATCGTTCACGATCACGACGTCACCCTCGATGAGCATCTCCTGCGGCCCACCGACGATGAGGTGGTAGATCTCCTCCTGCTCGTGGTGGCGGTGATACGCCATCTGGTGCCCCGGACCGAACGTCCAGACGCGGCAGGTCATGTGTTCCGCGCCCACGGCACCGGCGAAGTCCTGTGACGCCGGACCTCCGCCCTTCCGTTCCCTGCGCTCCACGTCGTCAGACGTAACGTGCGTGTATCCATCCGCCATCGGAAACTCCTGATCCGGGTACGTCGAACGAGCCTACCAGCGCACACCCCAGCACCCCGGTCTCACTCCCCGAAGAGAATGGCCTCAAGGCCCAGCGTCACGCCCGGGCGATCCCCCACCGCACGAATGCCCTGAAGGACACCCGGCATGAAACTCGCACGCGACAGAGTGTCGTGCCGGATCGACAACGTCTCGTCGTGACCCCCGAGCACCACCTCCTGATGGGCGACGAGGCCCGGAAGGCGTACCGAGTGGATGACCACATCCCCCTCCATCATCTCCGCCGTGCGGATGGACGTCCCCGAGGGTGCGTCGACCTTGCCGTCGTGATGGAGTTCGATGATCTCCGCACGCTGCATATGGCGCGACGCTTCGGCCGCGAAGCGCATCATGAGAACGGCCCCAATGGCGAAGTTCGGTGCCACGAGCAAGTTGGCGGGGCCGCCGTCCGCGGTTACGCGAAGCGCGTCCATCTGAGCCCCGGTGAGCCCCGTGGTTCCTACAACAACGTGCACACCCGCATCGAGACAGGCCGTCGTCGTGGCGAAGACGACGTCGGGGTGGGTGAAGTCCACCGCGACGTCGGGGGATGCGGCGGTGATGGCCTCCGCGACACTCACGAATGCGGGTGGTGCCTGGCCCGCGAGCACCGGGTCGACCGTCGCCACGAGATCCATGTCCGCGGCCACCGTCACGGCCTCAACGACGGCCCGCCCCATCCGCCCCGCTGCGCCAACCACCATCACACGAATCATCACGCCTCCACTCCCTGTGGCGCCAACCGCCCGGCGGCCGTACGCACGACGTCGTCATTCGGCCCAATCGCCGCGACCGACATCCGTGAAGGATTCCAGAATTCGCGGGCCACTGCGCCCACGTCGTCTGCCGTCACCGCCTCGATGCGCTCCATGATCTCATCCACCTCGAGGAGTTCGGTCCCCGAGAGCACGGCGCGGCCATTGCGATGCATGCGTGTGGCCGGGCTTTCGAGCCCCAATACGAGGCGTCCCTTCAGGTGTTCACGGGCCCGGCTCAACTCCTCGGCCGGAACGGGTTCCGACCCCATACGGGACATCTCCCGTCCAACGATCTCCGCCGCCTCGGCGAGGTTGTCCTCACGGGTGCCGAGGTACACGCCCACCTGCCCCGTGTCGGCGTACCCGACCGAGTAGGTGCCGACCGAATATGCGAGCCCGCGCTTTTCCCGGATCTCTTGGAACAGGCGCGAGCTCATCGATCCACCGAGAATGACGTCGAGCACGCCCATCGCATGCCGGCGATCGTCGGATCGATCGAGACCGGGGCCGCCGAGGGCCAAGTGGTACTGCTCGGTTGGCTTCACCCGCGACACGATCGTCGGGGCTCCTGGTGCTCCCGGCACCACCTCGTGCGTCTCGGTCGTCTCTCCAAGGCCGCCGAGATACCGCTCGGACAACTCAACAAGACGCCCCTGATCGATGGAGCCACTGGCGGCCACCACGATGTTGCCCGCCGTGTAGTGGCCCCGATGAAATGCCCGGAGGTCGTCGTCCGGGACGGAGGCGATGACCTCGCGGGTACCGATCACCGGGCGCCCAAGCGGCTGGTCGGGGAACACCGCCTCCGAGATGAGATCGTTGACCAGATCACCGGGATCGTCCTCGTACATGACGATCTCCTCAAGAATGACCTGCCGCTCCTGCTCCACCTCCCGGAATGCCGGGCGGGTGAGCATGTCGGCGATCACCTCGAAGGCCACCTCGAGGTGCTCATCGAGCACTCGCGTGTACACAACCGTGTGATCGCGCCCGGTCGCCGCGTTGATCTCTCCGCCCAGACCGTCGAACAACTCGGCGATCTGTGCGGCGGAGTAGCGGTCGGTGCCCTTGAACAGGAGGTGCTCGATGAAGTGGGAAATCCCACCCTCCGACGCCCGTTCGAAGCGGGACCCGACGCCGATCCAGAATCCGAGCGCAACCGAGCGCACCCCCGCGAGGGGCTCCGAAATAATCCGGAGCCCCTCGCGGGTGGTGTCGAGCGCTCGGTCCCCGGTCACTCGGCGACGTCAGACGCGGACAGGCGGCGGCGGCGGCGCGGGCGACCAGCGGCGTCGTCGTCACCGTCCCCCGTCTCGGCATCCCCGTCGGGGGTTCCGCCCGGAGCCGGCACGGAATCGTCGTTGAGCAAGCGCAGGCCGATACGACCGCGGGCCCGATCCACTTCCTCCACGCGCACATCCACGGAATCGCCACGGTTGAGGACGTCCTCCACCTTCTCCACACGGCCGGAGCCCATGTTGGAGATGTGCAGCAGTCCGTCGACTCCCTTGCTGAGTTCCACGAACGCTCCGAAGGTGGTCGTCTTCACGACCTTCGCGCCCTCATACACGTCGCCGACCTCGACATCCTTCGTCATCGAACGGATGCGCTCGACGCACTGATCGGCCTTCTCTCCTTCGACACCGTAAACGCTCACGGTTCCGTCGTCCTCGATCGAGATCTCCACCTCGAAGTCGGCCTCGAGGCCGCGGATGGTCTCGCCACCCTTGCCGATGACCATTCCGATCTTGTCGGGGTCGATCTTGATCGCCGTGATGCGCGGGGCCCACGGGGAGAGTTCCTCACGCGGAGCGGGAAGCGCCTCGGCCATGATGCCGAGGATGGTCAGGCGTGCTTCCTTCGCCTGCTGAAGTGCCTGCGTCATGATTTCGGTGGTCACGCCCTGGATCTTGATGTCCATCTGGAGCGCGGTGACGCCCTCCGATGTACCGGCCACCTTGAAGTCCATGTCACCGAGGTGGTCCTCGTCGCCCTGGATGTCGGTGAGCACGATGTGCTCACCGCCCTCCTTGATGAGGCCCATCGCAATACCGGCGACCGGGCGTCGGATCTGCACGCCCGCGTCGAGGAGGGCGAGGGAGGAACCGCACACCGACGCCATGGACGACGATCCGTTGCTCTCGAGCGTCTCGCTTACCAGCCGGAGGGTGTACGGGAAGTCCTCCGCCGACGGGATGACCGGGAGGAGGGCGCGTTCGGCGAGGGCACCGTGACCGATGTCACGACGCTTCGGCCCACGCATGAAGCCCGTCTCACCCACGCTGAAGGGCGGGAAGTTGTAGTGGTGGATGTAGCGCTTGGTGGTGTCGATCGAGAGATCGTCGAGGCGCTGCGCCTCCTTCATCGTGCCGAGTGCGAGAAGCGTGAGCACCTGCGTCTCGCCACGGGTGAAAAGACCCGATCCGTGCGTGCGGGGAGCGACGGCGGTGTCCACCCAAATCGGGCGGATTTGCTCGGCCGTGCGGCCGTCCGGGCGCTGCTTGTCGACGGCGATGCGGTGGCGGATAGTCCGCTTGACGATCGCGTCGAAGGCCCGGGAGAAGGACGCCGCCGCCTCCGGGGTCGACTCGGATCCGAGCACGGTGGCCCGTGCGGCCGCCTTCGCGTCGGAGATCATGTCCCGGCGCTCCAACTTGCCCTGTTCGCGGGTGGCCGTCTCGATCGGCGCGAGGGCGGCAGCCTCAACCGCCGCCAGCATCTCGGGGTCCACCGTCTGCGGCACGACCTCCCACTTGGGCTTGCCCGCCATCTCGCGGAGGGTGTCCTGCGCGTCACAGAGCTTCTTGATCTCGTCGTGCGCGATCTGCAGCGCCTCGATGATGTCGTCCTCCGACACCTCATTGGCACCGGCCTCGACCATCGAGATTGCTTCGCGAGTACCCGCGACAACCAGATCGAGCTTCGACTCCGCCAACTCCTGGAGGGTCGGGTTGATCACGAAGTCATCGTCGAGCATGCCGATGCGCACCGCCCCGACCGGTCCCTGGAACGGGAGTTCGGAGAGCATGAGCGCGGCTGACGCGCCGTTGATGGACAGGATGTCGAATGCGTTGACCTTGTCGATGGACAGCACCGTCGTGACGACCTGCACCTCGTTGCGGTAGCCCGTGGGCCACAACGGACGCAACGGACGGTCGGTCATGCGGCACGTCAGGATCGCGCGCTCACTGGGGCGGCTCTCCCGCTTGATGAAGCCACCGGGGATTGCCCCCTTCGCGTACATACGCTCCTCGACGTCCACCGTGAGGGGGAAGAAGTCCGCTCCCTCACGCGGCGCACGTGCCCCCACGGCCGTGACCAGCACGAGGCTGTCACCGGAGCGCACGGTCACGGATCCATTCGCCTGCTTCGCGAGACGTCCCGTCTCGAAGATGATTTCTTGGCCGCCGATGTCGGCGACGACGCGGATTGCGTCGGGTCCCTTGCCTGTCATGTTGTCCCTCGTCCCTTCATGCCGCACCACCCGGTGCGGCGCATCATGCGGCACCGCCATCCGGGCGGTCCGCCGTCATAAGCGCATCCGGCGCTCCGGTCATGTCTACCTGCGGATGCCAAGCGAGCTGGTGAGCTCGCGATACGCGTCCACATCGGTTCGTTGCAGATAACTCAGGAGGCGACGTCGGCGACCGACCATTGTCAGGAGACCGCGGCGTGAGTGATGGTCCTTCGCGTGGACCTTCAGGTGCCCCGTGAGGTGATTGATCCTCTGAGTGAGGATCGCGATCTGGACCTGGGGCGAACCCGTGTCCGTGTCATGCTGACGGTGCGGCGCCATGACGCCCGCCTTGGTTTCCTTGTCCATCTGTCTACTCCTCGTACGGCCACGGGGCAGCGATGAGCCGCACCCGGGTCAATGTCCGGGGCAGGGTATCACCGACACCGCCTGCCACCCGGGTCACGCCGTTGCCACGACCTCGCGCGTGCGCACGACGTCACTGTGCATCTGGGCGACCAACTCCGCAGGGGTCGGGAACCGGCGCTCGTTCCGAAGCCGTTCGAGGAACTCCACACGGATGCGCTCCCCGTACAGGTCCCCGCCCTCGTAGTCGAGAATGAAGGCCTCGAGGCGGCGCAAGGGGTCCTCGTCTGCGGTGAAGGTGGGTGCGTACCCGAGGTTGATCGCGGCCGGATACCGGCCCGTCGCGAGCACCACGCGCCCCGCGTACACCCCACGACCGGGCAATGCGATGTCCGACGGCACAGAGACATTTGCCGTTGGGAATCCCAGATCGCGTCCGCGACGGTCCCCCGGAACCACCATGCCCTCCACCGAGTGCGGACGGCCGAGGAGAGGGATGACGTCGGCCACCTGCCCCACGCTTACGAGGCGGCGGACCCGAGTGGACGACATCGGCTTGCCGTCGTGGCTCACCACCGTCCCCGGGCTCTCCACGACGATCCCTCGTGCCCGGCCGAGTCGCTGGAGGTATGCCGAAGTGCCGGACCCGCCGTGGCCGAACCGGAAGTTGGTTCCCACCACGATGCTTTCGGCGTTGAGCGGGGCCGATCCCAACATTTCCACGAAGCGCTCAGCACGGATGCGGGCGAATGCTGGTGTGAAGGGCACAACGAGAAGAGCGTCGGCCCCGAGCGCCTCGATCACCTGCGCTTTGAAATGGGGCTCGGTGAGGACCGCCGGAGCGAGCTCCGGCCGCAGGATGGCCAGCGGATTGGGTTCGAAGGTGAGCACCATGGACTGGAGCCCGCGTGACCGCGCACGCTCGATCGCCCTCTGAATGATCGCCTGGTGACCACGGTGCACGCCGTCGAAGGTGCCGATGGCAAGCACGCGGCGCTCCTCCCCAAGCGGCAGTTCGCCGATGGACTGATACCGCTTCATCCGGTCATCACCACACGCGGTTGGACGGCGACCGTCCCGCTGCCCTCCCCCACCGCGATCAGACACCCGGCCCGCACCAGTGCCACATGTCCCTCCGCGATGACCTCGTCCACCTGGACGGTGCGTCCGTGACCCACGTCGTCAGCGGCGGCGGCGTCGAGTTCCACGCGGGGCATGAAGCCGAGCGCCTCGATCGGATCCGCTCCCGAGTCGGCAGTGACCTGATGGGGGGCGATCGCCTCGACCACGGACAGTTCACCGACACGGGTACGGCGGAGCCCGACGCAATAGGCGCCGCACCCGATGGCCTCGCCCAGGTCAACCGCCAACTGGCGCACGTAGGTTCCCGAACCGCATCGGATGTCCACCGACGCGAGTCCCGTCACCGGGTCGTACGCCAGCAAGCGCGCGTGATGGACGGTCACCTCACGCGTGGGACGGATAACTGTCTCCCCCCGCCTCGTACGCGTATACAGGCGCTCGCCATCGACCCTCACGGCGGAAAGAGCCGGAACCATCTGCTGCTGCACGCCGCCAATGGCCTCCACGGCGACACGCACCGTGGCCTCGTCGGGCAGCGGGCCACCGGCCGTGATCGGCCCTTCGGGATCGCCGGATTCGGAGCGAGCGCCCATGCGCACGGTCGCGAGGTAGGTCTTGTCAAGCCCCGACAGATACGGAGCGAGGCGGGTCGCGCGGCCGATGAGCATGACCAGAAGGCCGGTGGCGAAGGGGTCCAGCGTTCCGGTGTGGCCGATGCGCGACATGGACAGCGCCCCGCGCAACACGTGCACCATGTCGTGGGAGGTGGGTCCGGCGGGTTTGTCGACGAGGATGACACGAGCGGGGGCATCGGCACGGCGTCCCATCTCAGGCGTCCCCGCCCTGCATGGCATCACAGATCAGGGCGACGATCCCGTCGGGATCGCGACGGGAGGTGAAGCCCGCGGCCGCGCGGTGTCCTCCGCCGCCCTCGAGTGCGGCGATCGCGGAGACGTCCACGGTGTCGCCCGACGCCCGCATGGATACCCGCCACTGCCCGTCGGGGACCTGGCGAATCAGGGCCGCCACATCCGCACCGCGGACGGCCCGAAGGGCCTCGACCACGCCATCTGAGTTACCGCCCCCAGCCG
Source organism: Thermoleophilia bacterium (assembly GCA_009694365.1). GTDB lineage: Bacteria > Actinomycetota > Thermoleophilia > Miltoncostaeales > Miltoncostaeaceae > SYFI01. The sequence goes on from SHVE01000011.1 coordinate 57,067, forward strand.
ACCGCACATCCTCCTCGGTGAGCACCGTGACGATGAGCCGCCCATCCAACTCCTCTCGCGCCGCGGCAAGCCCACGACCCAAAACGTGGAGATCGACCAGCGGGACACCCTCGTACACCTGCCGGAACACCGCACCGGGGTCCACGCCGGTCGCAACGAGGCGCGCCGCCACCGCATGCGCTTCGGGACCAGTGCTCGAATAACTGAACCGACCCGTATCGGTCACCAATCCCACGTACAGCGGCAGTGCGATGGACTCGTCGATTTCGACGCCGAGAGCGTCGGCCACCCGCACCACGATTTCGGCGGTGCTCGACGCGTCCCCGTCCACCAGATTGTGGTGCCCCCAGTGCGGGTTGTCGTGATGGTGATCGATGTTGATGATCACCTCACCAAGATCGGACGGGTCGCTGTCGGTGATCCGGTGCGGCGTCGCGGCATCCACGCTCACCAGAACACGCTCCCGGTGATCCGCGATGGAGCCGCTGACCACCTGCTCATCGTCGCGGAGCAACCATTGGAGGTCGGCCGGAACCCCCGGACCCTCCGCGTGCCACATCACCACGTCGTGCCCAATCGTCCGGAGCACGCGGGCAATCCCCACCATCGATCCGATGGCATCCCCATCCGGTTTCCGGTGGGTGGTCACGGTGACGGCCCGACCGGGGTCCGCAAGCAGGGCGATGATCTCGGTCATGTCCGCGCCGGGCTCCCCGCGGTGACGGTCCGGCCGACTCATTGCTCGTGCGGTTCCTCGATCGGGCCGTCGGGGGCGACCGCGTCGATGAGCGCCGTGAGACGACGCGCCTCGTCCTGAAGGTCGTCGTGGATGAACACCAGGTGCGGAGTCTGACGTGACCGGAGTGCGCCCGCCACGCGCCCCTGCAACACGCCCCGCGACGACTCAAGCGCGGCCACCGCGCCCTCGACCCCTTTCGGATTGAGCACCGTCCAGTACACCTTGGCCCGCGCGAGATCCGGGCTCGATTCCACTCCCGTGACGGTCACCATCCGGAGACGGGGGTCGGCGAGTTCCGTGAGAAGGCTGGATCCGATTGCCATTCGGATCGCCTCGTTCGCGCGTCGCTGGCGCTGGCGGGGCGCAGTCAGGGAGTTACCTCGCACATCGGTCCCGCCCCTACTCGCCCATCACCGGAGCGGAGACCTGCGCGGTGCGGGGGACCTCTTTGAACTCGAAGACCTCGACAACGTCGCCCTCCTTGACGTCGTTGTAGTCCTCGATCAGCACACCGCACTCGAATCCCTGCTGGACCTCTCGCACGTCGTCGTTCACCCGTCGGAGCGATCCGATCCGTCCGACGTGTACCACCGTGCCATCCCGTACCAAGCGACAATCGGCTCCACGGCGAGCGAGGCCGTCCGTGACGTAGCACCCCGCGATCGTGCCGATACGACTCGCCTTGAACGTGGCGCGGACCTCGAGGGTTCCCATGGATTCCTCCACGATGTCCGGGGCGAGAAGCCCAACCAAGGCGTCGCGCACATCCTCGATAGCACGGTAGATGACGCGATAGGTGCGCACGTCGACGCCCTCGCGGTCGGCCAGCAACTTGGCCTCGGGCCGGGGACGTACGTTGAACCCAATGATGATCGCCTGCGAGGCGGCGGCAAGCATGACATCGCTCTCGGTGACCGCACCCACACCGGTGTGGATGATCTTGAGGCTCACCTCGGTCTGCTCCACCTTGTTCAGGGCATCCTCGAGGGCGCCGACCGACCCCTGCACATCGCCCTTGATGATGATGTTGAGTTCCTTGACCCCGCCTTCCTTGACACGCGCGAAGAGGTCCTCCAAGGACACGGGTCGGCGGTTGGCGAGTGCCTCCGCACGCAGCCTCTGACTGCGGATTGCGGCGATCTGGCGTGCGAGGCGCTCCGTCCCGACCGCACGGAACTTCTCGCCGGCGTCCGGAACGCCGTCGAGACCGAGGATCTCCACCGGAACCGACGGACCGGCCTCGCCCATCGGCTGGCCGTTGTAGTCGAGCATGGCGCGCACACGGCCGAATGTCTCCCCCGCAACCAGGATGTCTCCCACCCGCATGGTTCCCCGCTGCACGAGCAGAGTGCAGACCGGGCCACGACCGGGATCAAGACGCGACTCCACCACCGTGCCCGATGCTTCGACCCCGGGGTTAGCCGTGGGCTCCGCATCGGCATCGGCAACGAGGAGCACAGTCTCCACAAGTTCATCAAGGCCATCCCCGCGCTGCGCGGACACGCTCACGAACTCGGTATTGCCGCCCCAGTCGGACGGAATGACGTCCCGGATGGCGAATTCCTGCTTCACCTTGTCCGGGTTCGCACCCTCCTTGTCGATCTTGTTGATCGCCACGACGAACGGAACGCCAGCGGCCCGTGCATGATCGATGGCCTCGATGGTCTGGGGCATGACGCCGTCGTCGGCAGCCACCACGATGACGGCCACGTCGGTGATTTTGGCACCGCGGGCACGCATGGCGGTAAACGCTTCGTGGCCCGGCGTGTCGAGAAACGTCACGTCACGCGAGCCGTGATGCACCTGGTAGGCACCGATGTGCTGGGTGATGCCGCCGGCCTCGCCCGCCGCCACCTCGGTGCGACGAATGGCGTCGAGAAGGGACGTTTTCCCGTGGTCCACGTGACCCATGACGGTTACCACCGGGGCGCGGGGCACCAGATCGGCAGGGTCGTCGTCGTAGACGGCCTCCAGATCCGGCTCCTCCTCCGCGTGGATGATGGTGATCTTTCGCTCACGATCCGCGGCGATGAGCTCGATGGCGTCGTCCGAGAGGGACTGGGTGATCGTGACGAGATCACCCATGGTCATCATGAACTTGATGATCTCTGAGGACGGCGTGCCGAGGCCCTCGGCGAGTTCCTTGACCGTTGCGCCCGACCGGATATCCACCGACGGCATGTCGGCCGGGTTTTGCTGAGGCAGGGCCACGGCGTCCCCGTGATCCCTCGGGCCACGTCGGCCCGCGCGATCACGGCCACCACCACCCTGACGTCGGCTGGCTTGGGCATCGATGACCACCCGACGCTTGCGGCCACGAGCACCGGCACCAGCGGCAGCACGGATCCCACCGGTGCCACGCGGCGGAAGGGTGCCCGAACGCCCCCGGTCCCCCGGGGCACCGACAGCGGGACTCTCAGGCTCACTCTGTGCGGCCGGGTTCGGCGGGTTCGGCGGGTTCGGCGGGTTCGGCGGGTTCGGCGGGTTCGGCGGGTTCGGCGGGTTCGGCGGGTTCGGCGGGTTCGGCGG
>SHVE01000012.1 GCA_009694365.1 Thermoleophilia bacterium
GTGCGCCGACACAACCACAGCCTCGACGCGGGGGTCACCTTGGCGTGAGTGTGGAGATTTACCCGGTGCCGTCCTTTGGATTTCAGTCTCATCAACCCTCACCCGTCAGGATGGCACCGGGTGAATAACGTGCTGGCCCCTCACAGCTACGGAGCGGCCTCTCGTTGGGGCCAGTACGAACCCTCTCTTCCAACCCGAGGGTTCGGTCACGGCGGTATGTCCCTCGCGTTTCGCGTCGGACTGAGTGGTTGCTCAGTCCCCCGTCGTCGAGGCGTCGGGGAATCCTCATCAACTCACTCATCCCGATCGGCACCGATCAGAGCGAGTCAGCCGCGCGCGCGCGGGACCCGATGGGCCCGCGGGCGCGCGGCACACTGGGCGACGGGATTCCCATTGAGGGGGCAGTTCCGGACCTCCCGGGGTATCCCCGCGCCGCTTGTGGAGGCCCGGAAACGCGTGCGAAGTCGCCCCGGGGCCGTACGAGTACGCGTGGCCATCGGGAGATCGATTGGTCTCGTCGTGCCGACGGCCCGGGGCGGGATACCGAGGTGATCGTCGTTGGCTCGGGGCACCACGCGATACTCGGTAAAGTGTTGGGGGCCGACGTGGTGGCCGAGGTGCACCGGTACTCGGCATTCCCATCGCGATCGTGATCGAGCGGTCCTCCCGCCGGAGTAGCTCAGATGGCCAGAGCAGCCGCCTTGTAAGCGGCAGGTCGTGGGTTCGAATCCCGCCTCCGGCTTAGATGGATGACGGGAGGTCCTGCCCTGTGGACGTGGCTGGTCAGAGGGGCGGCACGCAGATGTTCCGCCGCCGCCCATTGTCGCGGTGAGTGCGCCCGCCACGTCGCCTCCCGGTGATCGGGCAGCGCCCGGCGATCCCGATCACCGGGGTGGTCCGGGTGCTCACGACCTCCGACGGCGACCGGGATCCGGACCACCCCGCCGAAACGGTGTCTAGGAGTTGCCCTCGAGGATCGCGCGGAGTCCGGCGAGGGCGTCGGCTTGGCGGCCGGCCAGTCGCTCCTCCATGTCGATGGACGGATCGTCGTGTACCGCATGGGTGCACCACACCACGGTGCACCCATGCGCATGGGGGGACACGGTGAACGACGCCTCGTGTTCGGCAAGGGGCAGGCCGCTGGTCACCGCGTATGAGTACGTCATGGCCACGTCGTCGCGGGAGAGCAGGTCCTCAGTGATGACGGCGCCATCGGCGCGCTCAAGGGTGCGCGTGATGCCATCCACCCGGCAGGCGGTGTAGAGCGGATACCACGTCGTGACGCCGCAGGGGTCGCCGACAATTGCCCAAGCGACCTCCGGGGATACCGCCACGTCGATCTCGGTCCTGATGTCCGCCCCCATGCCCGCCCCCGTCGTCGTCACCCGGATAATGGGTGAAGTCTACGTCCGGGTGCCCTGTGGGGCAGTGCGCGGTTGGGGGACTGCCACTCCGACCGGCGGTCCGTCCGTCCAACCCTCCCGCCGACCATCGGCATGGGGTGGGTACACCCCGCGCGGTTGGTTAGCGGGCGGTGATTGCGCGCCCGCGCAGGCGCCGATCGCGCACGCGGGCGAGTGCCGGGCGAGTGGCGAGGGCGGTGAGGCCGAGGGCCACGGCGATGAGGGCGTAGGCGCCACGGGAACCGACCCAGTCGGCGGCGAGGCCGCCGAGCACGGCTCCGGCGGCCAGCCCGGCCATGACGAGGGTACGACCGGCCACGCCGGCGAGCGCCTGCATGGAGCGCGGCACCCGGCGGGCGCGGGCACCCATGAGGGTCGCGGCGCATACCGCGTTGGCCAGCATGAGCGGGGCGTAGGCCAGTGCGGTTCCGAGCACGCCCGGGACGATGGCCATCGCGATCGCCGGGACGACGTACGCGGCGCAGGCGAGCAGGATCATGGTCTCATCCGCGTGGCGACGGTCAAGGCGGGTAATGATGGGCGTGGCCAACATCATGCAGGCGACGCCACTGCCCAGCACTGCGGCGAGCGCGGTACCGGTGAGGTTGAGGTCGGTGCGGAAATGCGGCACGGCGAGGCTAATTGCGGCGCCCGAGGCGAGACTCCAGGCGACCGCGGTCATGGTGAGCACGCGGAGGTCGCGCGAGAGGAAGAGGAACCCGAGGCCTCGCCGCACGGTGGGGCGCGGACCCGTCGCATCGCGCACATCCAGGGCCTTCGAGGCGGTCATCGCAGCGATACCCGCGATGGCCAGCGATCCGGCGACGAGTGCCATGGCGACCCCCGCTCCCAGGACCAGAGCGAGTCCGGCAATCGCCGGGCCGCCGAAGTAGCCGAGGTTGAACGCCTGCGCGAGCATGGCCTGCGCGGGCATTATCTCGTCGCGGTCGGTCACAGTGGCAAGCGCGCCGAACATGGCGGCGTCCACGAATACGCGGACGGCACCGATCAGGAATGCGGCCAGATAGAGGAGTGCGATTCCCGCAATGCTCGACTCGGTCAGGAGCGCGATTCCCACGGCGATGATCGTTCCGATAACAAGTGCGGACACGAGGAGGGGTCGCCGGGCCATGCGGTCTCCGGCGAGCCCGGCGGGGCCGGCGAGCAGCAGGAACGGCACGAAGGTGATCGCAAACCCGATGGCGGCCTGTGACGCCGACCCACCGTGTTCGAGAACGAGCCACGGAATGATGATCGTGAGCATTCCCTGCGCCAGAGCGTGGGCAGCCTGGACCACGAGCAGGGCGCGGCCATCGCGGGAGCGGAGAAGCGGATTTCGGGCGGTCACCGGCATGCACGACGACCCTAAAGCGATTCGCCGCCTCCGTCAATATGAGACGTGACGCACAAAGTCTTGTGTTGGCCAGTGTGCGGGAGGTGGTCATTCGCACCTCGGATCATCACTGTCAGTGGGCATCCGTACTTAGTGCGGTGGGGCACTAAGTGTCATAAAGACTGTTACAAACGATTGTGAAATGACTGTGAGATTTACGCGTCCGGCGGGTTACGACGGGCGCGGTCGGACACTCCGAGGGCACTCGTTGCGGCCGCCGGCAGGGTCGTGCGTGACGTTCCACGGGTTATGCCGCGGTCGCTGGAGATGACGACGCGGCAGTCGGCGTGCTTCACCACGTAGTCCACCGTCCGGCCGAAGATGTGCTCACCCAGCCGGCGTTTGCGGGCCACGCCCATCATCACGACCTCCGCTCCCACCGCTGTCGCCTCCTCCACGATGGTCCGCCCGGCCTGACGCCCACGCACCACGCGCGTGGTGACCGTGGCGCCGTACTCCTCGGCGATTGCTTTCGCGTGTGCGAGCAGCAACTCGGCCGCGCGGTCCTCCCGGGGCATCGGTGCGTCGAGCGGGAGATCCATGGGCACCTCAACGACCGTGATGGCCTGGATGCGCACGTCTTGGTCGGCGGCCAACTTGCCCGCCGTCGCGATCATCTCCTCCGACGACTCGGTGGCGACCACCGGCACGAGGATGTTGGTGTACGCGATATCGACCTCGACCGTGAGCGACTCGCGTTCGAGAGTGACGGTCTCGCGCCACGGCACGCCGATGTGCCGTCGGTAGAGGATGTACATGGTGAGGCCTACGGCCATCCAGACGATGCCCACCCAACGGGCGTCCGGACGCAGCACCAGCACGGCGACGAACGCTCCCCCGGTGCCGATCAGACCGAAGATCGCGAACAGCGGGATGCTGCGTCCGCGGAATGGGATGTTCGGACGGCCCACGTACGGTCGTCGGGTCTCCGGTTGCTTCCATCTCAACCAAATGATGGCGATGTGCGCAACGCTGAACGAGAGCATCGCGGCGAAGGCGTAGAGGTTGGAGAGGAAGTCCGCCTTGCCCGGGATCATCACGACCGCCGCGATCGCACAGAAGATGACGATCGCCGTCGCGGGTGTGTTGAATCGCGGATGGAGCCGCTGCATGGCACGCGGCAACTGGCGATGCATCCCCATCGAGTAAGTGAGGCGGGACACCCCGATGACCCCGGCGTTGGTGGCGATGATCAGGATCGTGGCCGCCAAGATCCCCACGAACCCGCGTAACAGTTCGAGCGGCGCTCCGGAGATCCCGAACTGATCCACGATTCCGAGGATCGGATCCCCGGCGTAGGTTGTGCCGAGTTCGGTCTGGTACGAGCCGTCGGGCATGAGCTTCACCGGCAGGGCCGAGAGCGCCACCGCTGGGATGAGCGCGTACATGACCAGCACCGTGAGGACGGTGGCGCGGATCGACGCGGGGATCGTCTCCTCCGGCACCTTCGCTTCCTCGGCCATGTTCGACACGGTCTCGATGCCGGTGTAGGCGATCATCGCGAGCGTGACTCCGATGATCACGTTGCTCCACGTTGGCGCGATGCCCCACACGATGTTGTCCCACAGGGTGGTGGGGGAGAACAAGACGAAGAAGCCGACGATTACGAGCAGGATCTGGGTGCCGAGATCGAGCAGTGCGAGGCCGATGTTGAGCTTCGCGGCTTCCTTGATACCCACCGTGTTGAGCACTGCGATCAACGCCACCACGCCGATGCCGACGATGATGTCCCAAGGGTTCTCCCGGAGCGGGGGCCAGAACACACCGAGGTAGTGCGGCACGAAGAACGCCGAGATGGCAATCGTGATGATGTAGTTGAGCATTTGCGCCCAGGCGGCCCCGAAGGCGGTGCCCTCGTTGAAGGCCCGGCGTGCGAACGACGACGATCCACCCGCTTCGGGGAAGGCCGCCGTCCCCTCGGTGTAGGTGATCGCGGTGGCGGCGAAGATGAGGCCCGCGATGATGAAGACGAGAGGTGTGAGGCCGAGGGCGTACGCCGCCACCAAGCCCAGCGCGTAGTAGATAGACGATCCGATGTTGCCGTAGGCGGTCGCCCACAGGCCGGGAACACCGACGACGCGTGCAAGGCGTTCCTGTCGCCGACGACGGATCGCCACGGCCTACCTCCGCCGTCCGGTACGGGTGCCGGGGCTGGCGCTGACAGGGGATCGCCTCATCGGCGCGGGATCGTACTCCCGCCGCGATAGCATCGCGACGACCTCGCCCCACCGGTGGGCGGCCGACCGGGAATGGGTGAATCGTGGGCGTGATCTCTGGCGTGGATGTCGTCTTCTATGGGGTGTGCAACATGGACCGCGCCGTGGCGTTCTACTGCGATGTGCTCGGCCTCGAGCTCGCTCAGCGCTTCGGTAAAGACTGGGCCCAGTTCACGGTGGGTCAGACCGATCTGGGGCTGCACGGCGAACTGGCGACAGCGCCGCACCAAGGAGGCGCAACGGTCACGTTCCGCACGGACGACGTGAACGCACTCGAGGCCGTGCTCAAGGCGGCTGGCGCACCCACGTCCGCAATCGAGGATATGGGCGGCGCGCTGTCGCTCGAGTTCAACGACCCTGACGGCAACAAGCTCGTGGCGGTACAACTCCCCTAGGCCGTGCGGCGGCGGGCGAGGGCCTCGGAGAATCCGTGGCGGTCGTCCACTGCGACAACGACGCGTTGCGTGTTCCACGGGGCCGGTGTGTGCACCGTGACCGGTCGATCGAGTTCGATCAGCACGGCCGCGCCCGGCGTGGGAACGAACGCCACGAGGCCCTTGCCGATGCGCACGCCCACTCCGCCATACCACGGCCAGCGATAGGGCGAGATGCGGGTGATGCGGGCGATGGGGATTTCCGCATGGCCCACCCATCCCATGCGGATGGCCACCATCTCGTCGGAGATCTCGGCCGTGAACGGGCCCCGTCGCGTCATCATGAGCGCGCGCGACCACAGGGCGGTGCGAAGGGCGAACGATTGGGACTCCATGGTCACAGTGTCCTGGGATGTGCCCGGCGGTGCCCGCTGGGCGTCAGTTGATGACGAGCGTGCGTGACGAGGTGCCGAGGCCGAGGGCCGACGACATGAGCACGCGTACCTGGTACGTCCCGGGCCGGACGGTTGCGGGCACCCGGACACGGGCGGTGCTTTGTCCCACTCTGACTCTGCCCGTCGTGCTCGCGAGTATGCGGAAGGCGGCGACCCGGGTGGCCCCCGGCACCCGGAGGCGCAACTCCACGCGCCAGGTGGCGGGCACCGGGAGGCGGAACCACGCCTGCACCCAAGGGCGTAGAGAGACCACGCGGAGCCCCGTCGGCCTGGGTACCGCGCCCGGGGTGACGCGGGCCACCGCGGATCCGCTGATGGTCACTGAGGTTCGCCCCCGTACCCCCGCTCCGCTGCGTGCCTCCACCACCAGCGTCCGCGTACCGGTGCCGGTCGTCATGGTGACGGCATACGCGCCGTCGTCGGCGACCCGCGCCGTGTATCCGGCCACCATGAGGGTGGCGATGCCCGCGTCGTCGGTGACCCGCCCGCTGATGGTCACCGTGGGACCCGAATAGGTGACGAGCGCCGTCACCTGAGGCGTCGTCGGCGAGAGGGCACCCATATCGCCGGAGTAGACGTCGGCGCGGGAGTTGGTGTCGCCCAGTACCGGGGACTGCGATCCCGTTCCGTTGTCCACGTACGTGAAGGACACGATGCCCCCGGTGGCGCTGATGGCGGGTCGCCCGCTCGGCTCACTGGCCGATGTGCCATTGGGGCGGTGGGATACCAGCGTGAGGACGCCGGAGGAGAGCGTGCGCACGTACACGTCATGTACCCCGGACCCGTTGGTGTCCACCAGAGGGTCGGGTGCGTCAACGGTGGAGAACGCGACGCGCCCGCGATTGGCGCTGAGCGCCGGCCGCCCGGTGATGGCCGCTCCGGAGACCCGCTGGGTCGTGTGCGTGCGCAGGTCCCGCACGTAGGCGTCGGTCGTTCCGTCGACGTCGGTGATCACCAGCGCCGCCGACGACGCGAACGCGACCATCGATCCGTCGCCCGAGAGCGACGGCAGCGAGGCGGCCCCATCGGTCCCCCCGGTCGGCACGCTGGCCACGGTGACGGTGCGATCGGCCGGGCGCGCCACATACACGTCGGGGGCTGAGTCGGTGTCGTCGCTCGTGAGGACGGACGCCGCCGCCGTGCCCTCGAACGCCACCGCCCGCCCGTCGGCGCTGATGGACGGGCGCCGGGTGTCCTCGGGTGACTGCTCCCCGGTGGACGACCGCGACACGAGCGTGATCGTTCCGGTGAGGAGGTCGGCGAGGTACACGTCGTATGCGGTGGTCGAATCGGATGTCGTGAGCGCGCCTGCGCCGGACGTGAAGGCCACGCGCATGCCGTCGGCCGAGATGGATGGCTCGCCTCGCACGCCCGCGTCAGGCTGAAGCCCCGCTGAGCCACGCGAGACCACGACGACGCGTCCGGTGCGGGTGTCCTTGCGGAACACGTCGCGCGCCGCACCGTTGGTATCGCCGGGCACGAGGTTGCTCGCGACCGACGCGAATGTGACGTAGCGCCCGTCGAGCGACACGCCGTAGGGAACGCCGGATGCCCCGGTGGTGTCCTCGTCCACGTCGTCGGCCGCGGGTTGACCCGTCGCGTTCGACGACACCAGAGTGATTCGGCCCGATGTGAGGTCACGCATGAACAGTTGGCGGCGGCCACCGGTGGCAACGCCGGTGAGCGGCCACGGGGACGTAAAGACCAGGTGGGTGCCGTCGGGCGAGATAGCGCCCCCCTCCGCAGCGGCACCGGCTTGCAGTCCGGCGTAGGTCAGGGTCTGGCGCACCGTGTCGCCCGCCGCACCAATGGCGAATGGCACGGCGACGACGATGACCACCGCAGCGATGGCGATTCGGGGTGGTCGCAGCATGGGGAATGAGGCTAGTGGCCCAGCCGGGCGCGCCCGGTTGCCCGGTTGGGCTGGCACCTGGCCTGCCCAATCGTCCGGGCGAGCGGCTTAGATGCTCGCATGCGTATCCCCCAGACCCTCCGCGTTGCGACGATCGCAACGATCGCGACGATCGCCGCCGCCGGGGGCGCGGTGGCCCTGCCCGTGGTGGCGATCGACCCCGGCCACGGCGGCGGCGACTCCGGTGCCGTGGGCGTGCTGCCGCCGGGGACGCTCACGGGCCTCACTCCGCGCCTCAGCGCGCAATTCCTGCCCGTCCTCCTTGAGAAGGATGTCAACCTCGACGTTGCGCAGCGCGTCGATGCGTGGCTCGTGGCCCGGGGCTTTCCCACCGTTCTCACGCGCACTCAGGATCTGGCCGGTGGTGACCTCCCGTTTACCACGGTGAGGGACGATCTCGCGGCACGGGTAGATCTCGCCAACCTGCGCCCGGCGGAGATCTTCGTGGCGATCCATCAGAACTCCACCACTGTGGACACGGCGACGGCCACTGGTACTGAGACCTACGTCCGGCGCGGGGCCCCCACTCCCACGCGCCTGCTCGCCACCACCATCCAGCAGCGCCTCGTCGCCTGCCTGGGCCTCGCCGATCGCGGGGTGCGGGAGGCGGACTTCACGGTGATCAAGGACACCACGATGCCGGCGGTGCTCGTGGAGGGCGCGTTCCTGTCGTCCGCCACCGACGTGCTGATGCTGGCCGATCCGGCGTTTCGCCAGAAGATGGCCGAGGCCATCGGGGCCGGGGTTTTCCAGTACGCCGGGCTCGGCGACCCGGGTCCCGTGTGCGACGGCGCTCCCGTCCCTCAAGTTCCCGCGGCCATCACCCTTGCCCGTGCCGGCCGGGCACTCACCGTGCGCGCCAAAATCGATCCGACCCGCGGCGACCTGTGGATCGCGACGGTGCGTGATCAGGCAGGCGTCGTGATCTCCGGCGTGCCCCTGCGCGCGCGCCTGCCCAACGGGAAGGGCGTCGTCATCAACACACGCCCCGATGGCAAGGCCCTGTTCGCGGTGCCCCGCCGCCGTGGCAACTTCACAGTGGCCGTCGCCGTGCCGGACGTGAAGTTGGCGGTGACGAAGTCTGTGCCCGAACGGGTGCGGTAGGCCCGGTCGTCACCGAGGTTGTGAACGCGGCCTCGGGGCTGGCGAGGATCGGGCTGGCGTTATTTCGGAGTCGTTTCAAGCACCGACGACGCATGCTCGCGAGGTGAGCGGGGGTGCTGCTGCGAACATGCGGCGACCGCCGTGGTGAGGTGGGCAGGGTTTTCAGGGGCATCCACCGAGCAGGGAATGCGGCCTGCGACTCGTGACCCAGAGTGCGAACCACGACGGCGTGGGTGGGGAACCCCGTGCCGCGGTCCCGATGGCGTCCATCGCGTGTCGGGGTCGCGTCGGCATGGGCGGCGACCGAGCACGAGCGCGTCGGAGGGTATCCATACGATTCCGCGCGATGGGAGATCACGAGCCGCCTCCGACGCCGCTGATCCCATTCGTGCTGCCCACTCCCGGATCCGAGGGGGCTCACACCGCGGGTGATCGTGTGGGGGCCCTTATCGCCGTCGAGGGGCGACCGGTGAGCGTGGCCGAGGTAGCCACCCGCGTGCTCGGTATCGTGGGATGCCCGGACACCGTCGCCGCTCGTCTGGCGAGCGACATCGTCGCTGCCGACGCCCGCCTCGTCTGGGACGGCGACCTCATCGCATCGGATACCGCGGTACGGGTCCGGTCGCCCCTTGCCGGCACGTCGTTCTGCGTCGTGGATCTCGAGACCACCGGGGGCGCGCCGGGTGTGTCGGGCATCACGGAGATCGGGGCCGTGCGCGTGGAGGGGCTCGTTATCACCGACCGGTTCTCTACGCTCGTGGATCCAGAGCGGCCCATCCCGCCGTACATCGTGGGCATCACGGGTATCGACGATGGAATGGTGCGGGGTGCACCGATCATCGACGACGTCCTGCCCGGGTTCATCGCGTTCGCGCGCGACGACGTGTTGGTGGCGCACAACGCCCCGTTCGACCTGCGGTTCCTCAACTATGAGCGCCTGCGTCTTCGCGACGGGTACTTCACCCAGCCCTGGCTCGACACTCTGGTACTGGCGCGACACTTGGTCGGCGCTGCGGTCCCGCGGCACGATCTGGGCACACTCGCCCGCTGGGTCGGTGCCCCCGTACCCCCATCGCATCGCGCTCTCGCCGACGCCGAGGCCACGGCGTGGGTACTCGTGCATCTCATCGCGCTCATGGCAGACGGTGTCGAGACGACCCTCCACGACGCGATGGAAATCGGGCAACCGGGCTCCGTGCGCCGCCGCGCTCGTGCGGTCGCTGTTTCGGGGGAGTCTGCGGCCGCGGCCTGAGGCGTGGGACACTGAGCGTGTGACCATCGCCCCCGACGATCTCGCCGTGCGGCGCCTCATTCGCTGGTTTGAGCGCGAGGCCCCCGACTTCCCGTGGCGTCGTACCCGTGACCGGTGGGCGGTGTTGGTGTCGGAGGTCATGTTGCAGTCCACACCCGTCGCCCGGGTCATCCCGTACTTCGAGGCGTGGATCGAACGCTGGCCCCGGCCCGCCGATTTGGCCGCCGCACCGCTCGGGGATGCGGTCACCGCGTGGCAGGGCCTCGGGTACCCACGGCGGGCACGCCACCTCCACGCCGCCGCCCGTGTCATCACGACGTCGGGGTGGCCGGAGCGGCTCACCGACCTCCCCGGGGTGGGGGCCTACACATCGCAGGCGATCCAGTGTTTCGCTGATGGCGCCTCCGTGCTGCCCGAGGACGTCAATGTGCGCCGCGTGGTGGCCCGTCGGTTCCCCGGTGGGTGGCCCGGCACGCCGCGTGGTCGCGGGTGGCACGCCGGGCAGGCGATGATGGATCTGGGGCGTGAGGTGTGTCGCGCCCGCGCGCCCCGTTGCGATACGGGATGCCCCCTGCGCGACGGATGCCCGGCCGCCGATTCCGGGCGGGTGGACGAGGTGACTCGACGGGGTCGTCGGCAGGCCCGGTATGAGGGGTCGATGCGTCAGCGTCGGGGGGTCCTCCTGCGGGCGGTCGCCGTGGAGGGGCGCGTCTCGGTGGCGGACGATCCCGATGCGGCCGCGAGCCTGCTGGGAGACGGCCTCGTGGAGCGCCGCGGTCGTGTGCTCATTCCGGTCGGCGGCAGGATGTCCGTGTGACCCCGCGGCGCGCGTCCGTCATCGTGGTGGCCGCCGTCATCCAGTGGGGCCCGTGGGTGCTCATCACGCAGCGGGCCGAGGGCTCCGGTCACGCCGGGCGGTGGGAGTTCCCCGGCGGCAAGCGTGAACCCGGCGAACGTGATGTCACCGCCCTGCGGCGCGAACTGCGTGAGGAGCTCGGTATCGAGGTCGCCGACCCCCGACTGATGTGGCGCGAGGATGCCGGTCCGTTGCACCTGCGCTTCTACGCTTGCACGTACCCTCCGGGCCAACGCCCGCGGCCGCGCGTGAGCCCGCAGATGCGGTGGGTGCGGCGTGAGGACCTTCCCACCTACGAGTTCCCACCCGCCGACGATCGCCTAGTGGCGGCACTCACGAACGGTTCTACGGGCCGAGGCCGCCGCCGCTGTCGGCGCCGGTTACAATCCGCCGTGTAACGAGGGAGGTTGGTGTGGCCAAGGCCAAGCGGGCGCGCCGGAGCAGTTTCCGGACCATGCAAAGCGGGGACGACGTCCTGACACGGCTCGACGCCATCGAGGCGCTCGAGGCGGCGGAGGAGAAGAAGGCCCAGGTCGACGTGCTCCCTGAGGTCGATCCGGCCGAGATCGAGGACTCCCCGGTAGCGCAGTAGTGGTCGGGATGGATCGCCCGAGGGGCTAGCCTCCGGGTACGTGAGCACGCTCAAGACAGCCCCGGACGGTGTGACGTCCCTGCGCCGTGGATGGGCACTCGCCATCGCCTTTCTCGCCCAGCCCCGCTACTTCATCCCGTTTCTCGTGGTGATCACGGGTACCGGGCTCGGGCTCGACGCACTGGACGGCATCGAGTGGCAGATCGCGCTCTCGGCAGTGGCGTGGGTGATACTTGTGGTCGCGTGTGTTCCGCTCCGTCCGATCGAGCGCGCGCGGGTCGGTGTGGTGGTCGTCGTGGCGACCACGGCGGAGATCGTGTTCTCTACCGTCCTCGGCGTCTACGACTACCGCCTTGGCAACCTCCCCCTGTTCGTCCCTGCGGGGCACGGGCTCGTTTACCTCGCCGGCTACCGGTTCTCTCAGACGCGCCTCGCGCGCGTGTTCCCCCGCATCGTCGTGGGAGTCGCCATCGTGGGGGCTCTGGGGTGGGGACTGCTTGGCCTCTCGAACATACTGGGTCGCGTTGATGTGGCGGGTGCCCTCGCCGTGGCATTCCTCGCGGTGTTCCTCATTATCGGTCGCGCTCCGGCCCTGTACGCCGGGGTGTTCTTTTTCGTCGCCTTCCTAGAGATCTGGGGGACATGGGTAGGGACCTGGACGTGGCATGAATACATCCCGGGGACCCTCCTCATGAACGGCAACCCACCGAGCGGGGCCGCCGCCGGGTACGTGCTGTTCGACATCGCCGCGCTCGCCCTAGCGCCGTCGGTTCTCGTGGCCTGGCGGTGGCTCATCCGCCGTCGTCGCACCGCGGTCGGGACAAACGGGTGAGCACCGGCGAGGCCACCGGCTACCGACCGGCCGGAAACCCACTGTTCTCAGGCGATGTCGACATTCCGCCCGCCCCACCCTCCGACGGAGGCGTGCTTGCCGGGTTGCTCGGTCGCGCCACGCGCATCGCGGAGGAGGGGTCGGCGTCGCACGCGGTCGTGGACCTCGCGGTGCATGCGTGGATGGAGGGGCACGTGGAGGGGGAGGACCGCTGCGGTGGTTGCGGGGGTCGGTGTGGATTCGACCGTGGGGCGTCTCGGGCCGAGGAGATCGCGCATGCGTGCCCGGGTACGGGGGCCGGGCCGGTACCCGGCCTGGTGCCGCCGGGCCCGGTGCCACCTTTTCCGGACGCCGCCGACCCGATCCTCGTGGCCATCGTCATTGGGGCCCTCGCGCTGCTCGGCGAGGGACGTCCCGCCGATCGGGTTCTTCCCATGGTGGCCGCCCGTGCCTGGGCCGAGGGCCACATCGAGGGCGAGGAGCGATGCCCGGGGTGTGACTGGCGTGGGTCCCTCGCTCCGGGTGACGACCGGGAATCGGTCGCGCGTGGGCACGGGAGCGGGGTCGAATCATGATCGTCGGCGTCGTGGGAGCGGGCCTCATGGGCACGGGGATGATCCGGCAGCTCGCGGCCGCCGGGTTCGATGTGCGGGTGTTCGCGCGTACCCCGGCCCGCGCGGAGGGCCTTCCCGCCACCATGCAGCCGGACGTCGCCACCGCCGCCGACGGGGCCGATGTTGTCCTTCTCTCGGTCACCGACTCAGATGATGTACTGGACGTCGTCGCGGCCATTATGAGTGCGCCGACGCCCCCCCCGCTGATCATCGACACCTCCACCATCGCGCCCGCCGCCGCTGAGGTCGCCGCTGCCATCGCCCGTGCCGGGGGCTCGGAGTACCTCGACTGCCCGGTGAGCGGTGGGCCGACCGGCGCGGCGGCGGGCACGCTCGCGGTGATGTGCGGTGGCACGGATGCCGGCGTGGCCGCCGCCGCCCCGGTACTCGACTGCATCGGCGATCCGGCGAAGCGGGTTTACTGCGGGCCGGTGGGGTCGGGCCTCGTGGCCAAACTCGTGAACAACCTTCTGGTGGCCGTCATCACCGCCGGTACGGCGGAGGCCTTCGGCGTCGGCCAGCGCGCGGGCGTGAGTCCCGACGTCCTTGCCCGCGCGGTCATGGCTTCCTCGGGCGACTCGTGGCAACTCCGCAACCTCTTTCCCCGCGTCCTCGCGGGGGATCACCGGCCGGGGTTCCGGGTACGCGACCTGGTCAAGGACCTAGGCCATGCGCGGATGCTGGCCGGGGTCCCGCTCACCGTCGGTGACGCCGCCGCCGCCCTCTTTGGCGATCTCGACGGATCTCTGGACTACGGGGCCGTTGCACGCCTGCTCATGGACCTCCCGGACCCCGTCGCATGATCACGCTGTTCCAGATCACCGGGTCGTCGTCGTTCGCCGCGCGCTGCGCGCTCGAGTGCGCCGGCGCGGAGTATGCGGTGGTGGACGTCCCCCCGCGGGCGCGCGACGACGCCCCGGGGTTCGCTGACGTCAATCCCCTCAAGCGCGTCCCCGCCATTACGGAGGACGGCGTGCGGATCGCGGAGACGGGCGCCATCATGTTGTGGGTGCCCGAGCGCTTCCCCGACGCCGGACTCGCACCGCCCGTCGGCACGCCCGACCGTGCCGACCACCTGCGGTGGATCACGTGGCTCGCGAACACGATGCACCCCGGGTGGTGGCCGCTCATGGCGCCGTTTGCCCTCACTCCGGACGAATCGGCGTGGCCGTCCCTTGAGGTGCGCGGACGTCAGGCGATGAGCGATCACGGGGCGCACCTCGAGTCGTGGCTCACGGGGCACGAGTGGCTGGCCGGCGGTTCGCCGGGAACGTCGGACATCTACCTCTACATGCTCGTGGGCTGGGGTGCGTACTACGACGACCTCCCCCTCGGGGGTCCCCGCCTCGCCGATCACTTCGCCCGTGTGGGGTCGCTCCCCGGGGTGGCGAGTGCCCGTGACCTCGACGACCTCGATGAGCGCCTCATGAGGCACCACCCGGAACTGCGGGGCGGCAAGCCCATGTAGTAGGACGCGCGCGTCGGTGGCGACACCATGCGCGCCCGTCACCGCCACGGACCCCAGGGCCGACCCCCCTGCGGGTACCGACCCGCCGGTACCTAGTCGGACCGGTGGTGGCTCTCCGCCCGCGATCGGTGGGAGCGTGGCCCAGACCGGTTGCTCGATGCCGATGATTCCCACGACTCCCGGCGGCCTCGGTGATCACCCCCCGCTGGTACTGTCGGGAACGTGAGGACCGTTCTCAGGTCAGCGCTTGTCGCCCTCGTGGTCGCCCTCCCCGCGGCGGCCTTCGGAGCGGGTCAGCCGCCTACCCCCGCGGGCACCGCGTGGATCCTCGTGGACGGCGACACCGGTGAGGTACTCGCCGAGCACGACGCGGACACCCCCCGGCCTAACGCGAGTACCACCAAGATGATGACGGCCCTCATCGCGCTGGAAAGCGGCGACCCGGACCGACTTATCACCGTCGTACCGGCGGCCGTGGCGGTGGGTGAGTCGAGCGCGGGACTTGTGGTGGGCGAGCGGATCTCGGTGCGCAATCTGCTGAAGGCACTGCTGGTGGGGAGTGGCAACGACGCGGCCATCGCCCTCGCCTACGGTGTGGCGGGGTCGGAGGCGAAGTTCGTGACGCGTATGAACGACCGCGCACGGGCGCTTCGCATCACGGGTATCTCATTCGCCAACTCCCACGGCCTCGACGAGGCGGGGCACACGGCATCACCCCGGGCGCTCGCGCGATTGGGAGCCCTACTCATGGGGAAGCCGATCCTCAAAGAGATCGTGGCGCGCCGGTCGATCACGGTCCCCGGTCCGGGGGGTGAGGGCACGCGTCTCCTCACCTCCGAGAACGACCTGCTGGGGGTCATGCCGGAGGCCGACGGCGTGAAGACGGGCCACACCAACGGTGGTGGGTATATCGAAGTGGCGCACGCGACCTCGGGTCGTCTCGACAAGCGTCTCTACGCGGTACTCATGGGTGAGCCCGACCCGGCCACTCGTCGGACCGATTCCGTGGCGCTCCTCACCTGGGGATTCGCCCAGTTCGCACGACCCGTGATCCTCCCGACGGGCCGCGCGGTGGTCGCCATCCCAGTACAGGGCCGTCCGGGTACGCAGGTCGTCCTCACGGTGGCGTCGCCCGTGGTCGCCACCATCCGGGTGGACCGGCCCGCGCGCCTGCGCGTGATCGCCCCGTCTCTGGCCGTGGCACCGCTCGCCGCGGGTGCTGCGGTGGGTCGCGTCGAGGTGGTGCAAGACGGCGACGTGGTGGGCCGGGCAGACCTGATTACGCGGGTCGCCGTACCGGCGCCCGGTTTCATAGACGCCATCAGGTGGGCATTTCATGGCCTAGGCTCGGTGTTCACATGATCCTCACCGTCACCCTCAACGCCGCCCTCGACCGCACCGTCAGCGTGCCCAACTTCGAGGTCGGGCGGCGTCACCGCGCCAGTGGATCGCTCGCCCTCCCGGGCGGCAAGGGTGTGAACGTGGCCCGCGCCCTCCGGAACCTCGGGCAGCCGGTCATCGCCACGGGTCTCGCGGGGGGGCGAACCGGCACCGCGATCATCGAGCGGTTGACGGGGGAGGGGATCCTCAACGACTTCGTGCGTATCGCTGGTGAGTCGCGTACCTCAACCGCCGTCGTGGACCCCACCTCGATGCACCAGACCGAGATCAACGAGTACGGCCCGTCGGTGTCGGAGGCCGAACTCGCCCTCCTCGTTGAGAAGCTGTCGTATCTGTCACGCGGGGCCGACATCCTGGTGTTAGCCGGATCGCTGCCGCGTGACGTACCGACGGACTTCTACGGGGCCGTCGTCCGCCAACTCATGCGCCCCGATCTCCGCATCGTGGTGGACGCCGCCGGTCCCGCACTCCGTGGTGCGCTGTCGGCGGAGCCATGGCTGGCGAGTCCGAACGTGCGCGAAGCCGAGGACGTTGCCGGCAACGAGTTTGGGGACGACGACGACGCGGCGCGGGGCGCGGAGGTGCTCTGCACCTTGGGGGCCCAGTCGGCCCTGATCCACGACGAGCGTGGCTGCGTGGCTCGTATCTCATCTGGCGAGGCCGGGCGGCGTGAGACGTTCCGTGCCCGGCTCGACGTGCGAACCAACGTGGTGAGCACCGTGGGATCGGGTGACGCGTTCCTCGCGGGGTACCTCGCGGGCACGTACTCGGGTCTGGACGTCGAGGGCGCGTTGCGGTTTGCGGTGGCGGCCGGATCCGCCAGCACGCAACTGCTCGGGGCCGGCGTCGTCGATCCCGCCGATGTCGACGCGCTCGCACGGCAGGTGACCGTGACGAGGGTCTCCGAGGGGAAGTGAGGGCCCCCCGGGATCACGCCATCGCCCGTCGGGATATCCGGAGGGGGCTGATAGGGTGGACGTAGATTGAAGACGGCGGAGAAGACGTTCGTTGTGACAGCGCCCAGGCTCGTGACGAGCGGCCTGGGCGCCCGCGTATGCGGGGCGTCACCGGACATCGTCCCGCATCCGTGCGACTGACGAAGCGGGGGCACCGGTGGAGATCGAGATCGGCCGAGGGAAGCGCGGACGGAGGGCCTACGGGCTCGACGAGATAGCGATCGTCCCCAGCCGCCGCACACGCGACCCCCAAGATGTGGATCTGACCTGGCAACTCGCGTCCCACACGCTTCAGATGCCGCTCCTCGCGTCCGCCATGGACGGCGTGGTGAATCCGGCCACGGCCATCGAGATCGGTCGGCTCGGCGGGCTCGCGGTGCTCAACCTCGAGGGCATCCAGTCGCGCTACGAAGACCCGGACGCCAAGTTGCGTGAGATCGCCGCGATGCCCTCGGACAAGGCCACACGCGGCCTCCAGGACATCTACCGATCACGTGACGTCAGCGTCGACCTCATGGTGCAGCGCATCGCCGAGATCAAGGCCTCCGGAGTGCTCACCGCCGGGTCGCTCACCCCACAGCGGGTGGAGCAGTTCATCGGCCCGGCCTTGGACGCCGGGCTCGACATCCTGGTCATCCAGGGAACGGTGGTGTCCGCGGAGCACGTCAGCTCGTTGGTGGAGCCGCTCAACCTCAAGCAGTTCATCGCCGATCTCCCGGTGCCGGTCATCGTGGGCGGCTGCGCGTCGTACTCCACGGCCCTGCACCTCATGCGCACCGGTGCGGTGGGTGTTTTGGTGGGTGTGGGTCCGGGCGCCGCGTGCACCACGCGTCAGGTCATCGGCGTGGGCGTTCCCCAGGCCACGGCCATCGCCGACGCGGCGGGTGCGCGTATGCAGCACCTGCTCGAGACGGGTAAGTACGTCAACGTCATCGCCGACGGCGGCATGGCCTACGGCGGCGATCTGGCCAAAGCCATCGCATGTGGCGCCGACGCCTGCATGGTGGGCTCCCCGTTGGCCAAGGCGTCCGAGGCCCCCGGCCACGGCAGCCACTGGGGGATGGCCACGTTCCACCCCGAGTTGCCGCGCGGCACTCGCGTCCGTACGGACACCATCGGCACTCTGAAGGAAATCCTCCTCGGACCGGCGCACGAGAACGACGGGTCACTCAACCTCATCGGCGGCTTGCGCAACGCGCTCGCCACCTGTGGGTACGAGACGATCCAAAGCTTCCAGAAGTGCGAGGTCATGGTGGCACCGGCGCTCAAGACCGAGGGGAAGAAACTGCAGCACGCGCAATCGGTCGGCATGGGCTGACGGTGGCCTCCCGTCTCGCCCCCGAGATCGAGGCGCAGGTTGCGGGAGGCGTCTTGGTCGTCGACTTCGGCGCCCAGTACAGCCAACTCATCGCACGGCGCGTGCGTGAGTGCCGGGTGTTCTCCGCGATCGTCCCCCACGACATCGACCCCGCGGAGATCGTTCGGATCGCACCCGGCGGACTCATCCTCTCGGGCGGGCCGGCCTCGGTGTACGACGATGGCGCTCCGGATCTCGACCGTCGCCTTCTCGACCTCGGAATCCCCGTACTCGGGATCTGTTACGGCATGCAGGCGATGGCACGGGCACTGGGCGGGGTGGTCACCAACAGCGGAACCGGCGAGTTCGGCCGTACCGACATCCGCGTGCACTCACGCGACGGGCTGTTCCGGAACCTCTCCGCCGACACGTGCTGGATGAGCCACCGCGACGCGGTCACCACGGCCCCCGACGGATTCGAGGTCACGGCCGAGACTCCCGGGGCGGCCATCGCCGCCATGGAGGACCGCGGGAACCGGCGCTTCGGCGTGCAGTTCCACCCCGAGGTAGTGCACACACCCTTCGGAACCGACCTTCTGAAGGCGTTCCTCTTCGACGCGTGTGATCTCGCGCCCACGTGGACGCCAGCCAACGTCATTGACGACCAGGTCGCGCGCATCCGCGAGCAGGTGGGCGACGCCCACGCCATCTGCGGGCTCTCCGGTGGGGTGGACAGCGCGGTGGCCGCTCTGCTCGTGCACCGCGCCATCGGTGACCGCCTCACCTGCGTGTTCGTCGACCACGGGATGCTGCGTACCAACGAGGGCGAACAGGTGGTGGAGGCGTTCGGCACGTACTTCCAGGTGCCGCTCATCCACGTGCGGGCGGAGGACGCCTTCATCTCCGGGCTCGCGGGGATCACCGACCCCGAGGCGAAGCGCAAGTTCATCGGCGGCGAGTTCATCCGTACGTTCGATCGCGAGGCGGCCAAGTTGGGGAACGCGACGTTCCTCGTGCAGGGCACCCTCTACAGCGACGTCATCGAATCCGGTGGAGGGGCCAACGCCGCCACCATCAAAAGCCACCACAACGTCGGCGGCCTGCCCGACGACATGGCGATGTCGCTCGTCGAGCCGCTCCGGCAGATGTTCAAGGACGAAGTACGCCTCGTCGGCGAGGAGCTCGGGCTCCCGGAGCGGATGGTGCGGCGCCAGCCGTTCCCGGGTCCGGGCCTCGCCATTCGTATCATCGGCGAGGTCACGGCCGAGCGCCTCGAGATCCTCCGGAGGGCGGACTCCGTGCTGCAGGAGGAGATCCGCCTCGCCGGGCTCTACCGCGACCTCTGGCAGTCGTTCGCGGTGCTACCCGCGGTGCGATCGGTGGGGGTGCAGGGCGACAGCCGAACGTACGCGTACCCCATCGTCATCCGCGCGGTCACCTCCGAGGACGCCATGACCGCGGACTGGGCCCGTCTGCCCTACGACCTGCTCGAACGCATCTCGAGTCGGATCATCAACGAGGTCCAGGGCGTCAATCGCGTGGTGCTCGACATTACGAGCAAGCCCCCCGGCACCATCGAGTGGGAGTAGCCCGTGCGCGAGGTGCGTGGGTGGCGGGTCATCGGTCCCCGGACGGGTTCCGCCTACCCGTCGGTGCCAGTTTCCGCGTCTAGCTGTTGTGCCGAGATCGCGGCGTGCCGAGGTCGCTCGCTCACGAGCACCGTCGGTGACAGTTCCCGCGTCTAGCTGTTGTGCCTACAGAGGTTCGATGTGAATGGCGAGGTCGCGACCGGCGTCGAGGGACTCCGCGATCTGTGTCATCTGCTCGTCGGTCAGGAGACGGACGATGCGCTCGGCAGTCACCTTCGACCGTTCATCGCCACGCAGGGAGTCCCGCCGCAGCTCGTCGCGGCTCGCTCGGGCCGTGTGGTGCCAGCAGAAGGGGCTGGTGATGTAGGGCGTCTGCATGCACCGCCGGCCATGGGCCGCGACGGCCTTGCAGCGTGTGATGGTGGGGTGTCCCGCGCGCATTTCGTCCTTGCCGTGCGGTTCCGTCGAACGCGCACTCGGTTGTCACGTGCCCACCATCGCACATCCCTCGCGCGCGCGACACCCAATCGGCGCGCAGGGGTCGGATCGGCCCCGGAATGGTGTCGTTCGTCCCGATGACGCGTTGTCGTCCGACGTCGGTTGCGGGTTGGCCGAGCCTTCCCTAGCATCCCCCGTCGTTCCCGGCGGCCTCGCTGCCGCCTGCTCATGCATCGGAGAACCGTGCCAACCGCTCACCTCACCCATTCGACGAAGAGTGCCAAGACCGGCGATGTCGATCGTCGCTGGTACATCGTCGATGCCGAGGGCAAGAACCTCGGTCGTCTCGCGGCCACCATCGCTGAGACGCTCCGCGGTAAGCGGTCGCCGTTCTACACGCCGCACGCCGACTGCGGCGACTTCGTCGTGGTCATCAACGCCGAGAAGATTGCTGTGACGGGAACCAAGATGGACACCAAGCTCTACTGGCGTCACTCTGGCTACCCGGGCGGAATCCGCAAGCGCACGCTTGCGGAGCAGTTGGCCCGTCGCCCCGAGGAGGTCATCCGCATGGCCGTTCGCGGAATGCTCCCCAAGAACTCGCTCGGTCGTAAGCAGTTGCTCAAGATGAAGGTTCACGCCGGCCCCAATCACCCCCACGAGGCGCAGTCACCCGAGCCGCTCCGGCTCGAGAGGAAAGTCACCGTATGAGCACCGCCCCGATTCGCATCCAGGCCACCGGCAAGCGCAAGACCTCGGTCGCCCGCATCATCCTTGTGCCCGGTGACGGCACCATTACGTGCAACGGTCGCCCCATCGACGACTTCTTCGGTCGCAAGGTCCTCGTGACCGCCGCCAAGTCGCCGCTCGTTTCCGTCGGCGTCGCCGGCCAGTTCTCCATCACCGCCCGTCTCGACGGTGGTGGCATCTCCGGTCAGGCCGGTGCCCTGCGCCACGCCGTCGCCCGCGCCTTGGTGGCGATGGATGAGAACCTCCGTCCGGAGCTCAAGCGCGAAGGCTTCCTCACGCGTGACGCTCGCGAGAAGGAGCGCAAGAAGGCGGGCCTCAAGGGCGCCCGTAAGCGCCCACAGTTCTCGAAGCGCTGAGCGGGACGACGCCCCCGTCCCGAAGCCTCTTCGGGACGGACGGCGTACGCGGGGTCGCGAACGCCGACCTCACGCCGGAAGTTGCGATGTCGGTCGGGGCGGCACTCGGCCGGTTCATCGGCGACGCGGGTGCGGTGCTGGTGGGCCGCGACACTCGCCGCAGCAGTTCCATGCTCGAGGCCGCGCTCGCGGCGGGGATCGCGTCGGCCGGCGTCAACGTGCTGCTGGGCGGGGTGCTTCCCACGCCGGCGGTGTCCGACATCGTGGCGGGAGACGACGCGTTCGGGGCCGGTGTGGTCATCAGCGCGTCGCACAACCCGTTTCCGGACAACGGAATCAAGGTGTTCGGTGCCGACGGCTTCAAGCTCTCCGATAACGACGAGGCCGCGCTCGAATCGTTGATCCACACGTCGATTGGTTCCCGGCCCACGGCCGGTGACGTGGGGGAGATCCTGCGGCTCGACGATGCGGTCGTGCGCTACCGGGACGCACTGATCGCTCGCACGCCGGTGCGCCTCGACGGGCTCCGCATCGTTGTCGATTGCGCCCATGGGGCCACTGCGGTCACCGCCCCGGCCGTGCTTGCGGCGTTGGGTGCCGACGTCATCGCCATCGGGGTGGATCCCGACGGGATCAACATCAACGACGGCTGCGGGTCCACCGCGATGGGTGCACTGCAGGCAGCGGTCGTCGCGAGCGGGGCATTCCTCGGTCTGGCGTTCGACGGCGACGGCGATCGCGCACTCGCCGTGGACGGCGCGGGGACGGTGGTGGACGGCGACCAGATCTTGGCCGCGTTGGCCATCTGGATGAAGGAGCGCGGCGAGTTGCGGGGTTCCGCCGTGGTGACCACGAGCATGACGAACCCGGGGTTCCGTCTCGCCATGGCCGAGCACGGCATCGACGTGCGTCTCACCGATGTGGGCGACCGGTACGTCGTGGCCGAGATGCGTGAGCACGGGTTGGTGCTGGGCGGCGAACCGAGCGGTCACCTCATTCATCTGGGGAGCGGTCCCACCGGCGACGGCCTAGGTGGCGCCCTCCTCTTGCTGGCCGCGCTCATCGAGCGCGGTACCACCCTCACGGAGGCGGCTGCGGTGATGACGCACATGCCGCAGCGCCTTCTGAGCATCCGCGTGGAGCGCCCTGATGCCCTCGGCGGTGCCACCGATCTCTGGGCCATGGTGCGGGCCGAGTCGGCGGCGCTCGGCGCCAACGGGCGCATCGTCCTGCGGGCATCGGGCACCGAGCCCCTGATACGTGTGCTGGTTGAGGCCCCGACGTCCGAGGAGTGCGAGAGGATCGCCAACCAGATTGCGGATGCCGCCGGGCGTGCGCTCGGGTTCGTCGAGGGAGGCCACTGACATGTGCGGGATCATCGGGTACGTGGGAGGGCGCCCCTGCGAGGAGTTGATCCTCGCGGGTCTGGAGCGTTTGGAATACCGCGGCTACGACTCCGCCGGCATCGTGGTACTCGAGGACGGCGGGTTCCGCACGGTCCGTGCGGTGGGCAATCTGGCGGAGCTCCGCAACGCGGCGGGCGACATCACCTCCCGCGCCACCTTGGGGATGGGACACACCCGTTGGGCCACCCACGGGCGGGTGACGATCGACAACGCCCACCCGCATGCCGACGCCACGGGCCGTATCACGGTGGTGATGAACGGCATCGTCGAAAACTACGTACGCCTGCGCGGGGTACTGCAGGACGAGGGCGTCGTCTTCACGAGCGATACCGATGCGGAGGTCATCCCGCACCTCATCGGCCGCGCCTACGACGGGGACCTCGTGGCGGCGGTGCGTGAGGTCGTTGGCATGCTCGACGGGCACTTCGCCTTCGTCGCTGCCTGTGCCGACGAGCCCGACCGGTTGGTGGCGGCGCGGCGGGAGTGTCCGATGGTGGTCGGCGTGGGTCCTGGCGAGCGGTTCATCGCGTCGGCCATTCCGGCCTTTCTTCACGAAACCCGCGACACGCTTCTCATTGAGTCGGGCGAGATCGTGGTGGTGGAAGCCGACGCCGTCACGATTTATGACGGCGATCACGTGGTCACCCGCGACGTCACCCGCGTGGACTGGGACGACGACGCCGCCGAGAAGGGTGGCTACGACACCTTTATGCTCAAGGAGATCCACGAGCAGCCGGGCGCGTTGCACGACACCATCGGAGATCGCCTGCTGCCGGGAGGGGGAGTCAACCTGCCCGGGCTCGGTATGGACGACACCGAACTCGCACGCGTGGAGCGCGTGCACATCGTGGCCTGCGGAACCTCGTACCACGCGGGGCTCGTGGGGCGGTACCTCATCGAGGACTGGGCACGGATCCCCGTGCACGTGGAGGTTGCCAGCGAGTACCGGTACCGCACGTGCCTCGCCGGACCCGGCGACCTCGTGGTGGGAGTCACCCAGAGCGGGGAGACTGCCGACACCCTCGCGGCCATGCGCGTGGCCCGGGAGCGTGGCGCCCACGTGGTGGCCCTCACAAACGTGATGGGATCCCAGGCGGTGCGCGATTCGGACGGCGTTCTCTACACACGCGCCGGCCTCGAGATCGGCGTGGCCGCCACCAAAACCCACACGGCCCAGATCATGGCCCTCTCGCTGCTGGCCCTCAAACTCGGGGGGCTCCGCCACACCATTAGCGGTGCCGGGGCCGCCGACCTCGGGGACGACCTGCGCCGTGTTCCCGACCTCATCGCGGCGTACCTCGACTCCCCGGCCGCCGAGCACGCCCTCGAGGTGGGTCGCAAGTATGCCGACCGTTCGTTCTTCCTCTATCTGGGTCGGCACGTGGGCATGCCCGTGGCCTTCGAGGGCGCACTGAAGCTCAAGGAGATCTCGTACGTCCCCACCGAGGCCTACGCCGCCGGTGAGATGAAGCACGGGCCCATCGCATTGCTCGACGACGGATTACCGGTGGTGGTCGTGGCCACCGACGGTCACGTGTTCGACAAGGTCGTGTCGAACATCCAGGAGGTACGCGCCCGCGGCGCACTGGTCATCGCCGTCGCAACCGAGGGCAACGAGGAGATCGCCCAGCACGCCGATGAGGTGCTGTACGTGCCGCGTACTCCGCCGCTACTCTCCTCCATCCCGGCCGTTATTCCGCTCCAACTGTTCTCCTATGCGGTCGCCCAGGCCCGTGGGCTCAATGTTGACCAGCCGCGCAACCTGGCCAAGACCGTCACGGTCGAGTAGCGGGATGTCTGAGGTCCTCGGGATTGGCATCGATCTGATCGAGATCGATCGCGTCGAGGCCGCGCTGGCGCGTCACCCGAGGTTCGCATCACGGTGCTTTACGCCCGCCGAACGGGTGTACTGCGAGTCGTGCCGGTACCCGCCCCAGCATTTCGCGGCGCGGTTCGCGGCGAAGGAGGCGGTGGGCAAGGCGTTGGGAATCGGAATGACCCGCTGGCACGAGGTCGAGGTGGCGCGCGAGCGTGGTGCACCCACGGCGATCCTCGCCGGGCGGTGCCGCGCACGCGCCGATGAGATGGGCGTGGTGGAGGTGCTCGTGTCGCTCACTCACTCGCGCGGTATGGCCGCGGCCGTAGCGATCTTGCAGGGGCGGTAGGCCGCGTCATTAGGATGTAGGGGTGCCGATCGTCCGTACCTCTGACGCGCCTCCAATGCCGGGTGTTTCGCCGCTCTTCGACGCGGCGGCCAGTCGCGACGCCGACGCGCGAGCAATCGCCGGTGGGATGGCGGGGGAGCGCCTCATGGAGATTGCCGGGCGCCTCGCCGCGCGCGAGATTCTGGCGGCGTATCCACCGGGGTCGGCGGCCACTGTGCTCGTGGGTCCGGGCAACAACGGCGGTGACGGACTGGTGGTCGCGCGGCTGCTTGCGGATGCGGGGTGGGAGGTGCGCGTCATGGCCCCGGGCGCGCGCGCGCCGGAGTCTGCGGACGGTGCACTCATGACCGCGCGCGCCGCTGCGGTCGGCGTTGTGGTGGAGGCGGTGACGGGTTCCGTGCTGGCTGATGGAACGCGGGTGGTCATTGACGCCCTGCTCGGCACTGGTGCTCACGGAGCGCTGGGTGATGACATTGCCGGACTCGTGGACGCCGTCACAGCATCTGGTGCTCCGGTTGTGGCCCTGGATGTTCCCACGGGGGTGGACTCCGACACGGGTGTCGTGGCGGTCCGCGCCCTCCACGCGGACCTCACGGTCACGTTCGCGAGCGACAAGGTGGGCCTTCGGGTGGCCCCCGGCCGGTCACACGTGGGCCGTGTGGTGGTGGCCGACATCGGTATCCCCCGCGGCATCACCGTTCCCGCCGCCGCGTGGCTCGCCGGGGATGGGGTGATCCATGCGATCCCGCCCCGGTCGGCGGATGACGACAAGTACGGGGTTGGGGGCGTGCTCGTGGTGGCCGGCACCAGCGGAATGAGCGGTGCCGCGCGCTTGTCGAGTCGTGCGGCGATGCGGGCAGGGGCCGGGATCGTGGTCGCCTGCGTTCCCGCCGACATCCGGGCCGAGGTCGCCGTTACCACGCCGGAGGTCATGGTCGTCGGGATTGCCGGTGCCGCCGGGCTCGATATCGACGCGCTTGAGGAGATCATGCATCAGGCCATGCGCGTGAACGCCGTGGTCGTCGGCCCCGGCCTTGGGCGCGCCGCCGGTACGGCGCCTCTCGTGCGCGCGGTGCTCACGGGGGTGGATCTGCCGCTGCTGCTCGACGCAGACGGCCTCTGGCACCTCGGTGACGACCTCGGGGCGCTCATGGCCCGTTCCGCACCCACCGTCATCACCCCCCATGCCGGCGAGGCCGCTCGCCTTCTCGGGGTCACGCGCGACCACGCCGAGGCGGGTCGGCTGGCGGCCGCGGATCGTCTGGCGCACGAATCGGGGTGCGTCGTGCTGTTGAAGGGGCCGGGGACGATTGTCGCGGCTCCCGGTGAGCCACCGATCGTGCTTGCGGGTGGCACGTCGGCCCTTGCGACGGCGGGGTCGGGCGACGTGCTCGCAGGGGTCATCGGGGCGCTCATGGCCCGCGGCATGGGGCCGCGCGACGCCGCCGTGGCCGGTGCGGCCCTCCATGCCCGCGCTGGGGTACTCGCGGCCCGTGGTGACGGGACGCTGGCCAGCGACATCATTGAGGCTCTTCCGCACGCGGTCGGCGCCTGATCGACGTGCGCTCTACCGCTCACATCGACCTCGGGGCTATTCGCCACAACGCCGCGCGTCTGCTCCGCGCCGCCGGGGGGGCGGAACTCATGGCCGTGGTCAAGGCCAATGCGTACGGCCACGGTGCCGTGGCGTCGGCCCGCGCCGCACTGGCAGGCGGGGCGGCCAGCCTTGCGGTGGCGAGTGTGGAGGAGGCCGAGGAACTTCGCGGTGCGGGTATCACCGAACGCATCCTCATTATGAGCCCGCTGTCGAGCGAGGGCGCGGTGCGGGCTCTGCGTGCGGGCGGCGACGTGGTGACGGGTGACCGGCAGTCCATCGACGACCTCCTCGCGGCGTCGCACGACACCGGACCCGTGCGGCTGCACCTGGAGGTGGACACCGGGATGGGCCGGTTGGGCGTGCTGCCGGCGGCGGCCCTCGACCTCGCGGAGCACGCGGCCGCCGGTGGGGCGCACGTGGTGGGTCTCATGACCCACTTCGCCACTGCGGACGAGACCCTCGGCCCCGAGGCGGGGTTCATGCGGGAACAACTCGTGCGCTTCCGGCAGTTGCTGCCGGCGTTTCGCACGCGGTTTCCGGGGATCACCGTGCACGCCGCCAACAGCGCCGCGACCCTGCGCGATCCGACCGCCGCCTTCGACATGGTGCGCTGTGGCATCGCCCTGTATGGATGCTCGCCGTTCGGGGATGATCCCGGGGCGCACGATCTGATCCCCGCCATGACGTGGCGGTCACGGTTGTCGTTGGTCAAGCGGTTTACGTCGCGCGAGAGCGTCGGCTACGGGCGCACATGGCGTGCCGCCCGCGGCACGTGGGTCGGAATCGTTCCCGTGGGATACGCCGACGGCGTCGCCCGTGACCTGTCGAACACCGCCGAGGTGCTGGTGGGTGGGCGTCGCGTGCCGGTGGTGGGAACGGTGTCCATGGATCTCATCGCCGTGGACCTCGGGACGCAGGCCTCGGAGCGGGGCGGTGAGGAAGTCGTGCTGATCGGGCGTCAGGGCGACGAGCGCATCACGGCCGAGGACGTCGCCCGGTGGCGCGGCTCGATCTCGTACGAGGTCATGTGCGGCGTGAGCCCCCGGGTGCTGCGGATCTACGAGGGGTGACTCCCGACATCGACGTCCGGGCGCTCACCGCGCCGCTGTCACCGCTCACCGCTCCGGCATGGGTGGTGGGGGGGTGTCTGCGCGATTTGGCGCTGGGGAGGCCCGTGGCGGATGTGGACATCATCACGGCGGGTGATTCGGAGGCTCAGGCCCGGGCTCTCGCCACCGCGCACGGCGCGAGCCGCTTCCGCCTGTCCCGTGGTTTCGGGGCGTGGCGGCTGACCGGTGGCCGTCTTCCGTGGCAGGTGGACATCATGCCGGTGGCGGGTGACGGACTGGACGACGACCTGTCGCGGCGGGACTTCACCATCAACGCACTGGCACTCCCCGTGGCGGGGGACCAGAGCGTGATCGATCACCACGGTGGGCTCGCCGACCTCGCGGCCGGGCGCATGGTGCTCGTGTCGCCGCGGGCGCTGATTGATGACCCGGTACGGGTGTTGCGTCTCGCCCGCACCGCGCAGGCCCTCGGGTTCACCATCGATCCGACTGCGCGCGACGCCGCCCGCCGGGCCGCCGCCGGTATCGTCGCGTCTCCCGGCGAGCGCGTGATGGAGGAGTTCGCCCGCATCATCCGCGCGGACGAGCCCGGCGCGGCCCTGCGTGTGCTCGACGATGTGGGCGGCCTCGGTGGTCTCGTCCCGGAACTGGACGACTGCCGCGGGGTGGAGCAGAGCGAGTACCACCACACCGACGTTCTGGGCCACACCCTCGAGGTCGTAGACAACGTGGTGGCCATCGAGCGCGACCCCGAGGCGGTGTTCCGGGGAAACGCGGGTGTGGTCGCCGCCTCGCTTGCGACGCCCCTCGCCGACAACCTCACGCGCGGTGAGGCGTTACGGATCACCGCGCTGCTGCACGACATGGCCAAGGCCGCGACCCGCGATCGTGTTCCCGGGGGCCGGGTCACCTTCGTCGGGCACGACGCACTGGGCGCCGACATGGCCGAGGACTGGGCACGCCGCATGTGCACCTCCAATCGGCTGCGCGAGTTCGTGACCCGCGGCGTGCGGCACCACCTCGCCCTCGGGTTCATGGTGCATCGCCAGCCCCTCACCCTCGCCCAGATGGATCGGTACCTCCGGCGTGTGTCCCCGGACCCGGTGGAGGCGGCCGTGCTCTCGGTGGCCGACCGGCAGGCCACGGACGGCCCGCGAACCACCCCGATACAGATCACGCGTCACCTCACCCTCGCCCGCGACCTTCTGGCGGCGCACGTACGTATCGCCGCGCTCGAGCCGATCCGCCCCCCGATGGACGCTGCCGACATCGGCCCCATGCTGGGTCGTGCCCCCGGGCCGTGGCTTACTGAGCTCCTCATCGCGATGCGCGAGGAGCAGGTGATGGGGCGCGTGCACGATGCGCGGACGGCCGAGCGATTTGCGCGCGGGTGGGCCGCCGCCGATCATGCCAACTCCTAGCGGCCGGGTGCCGACCGTGACGCGGTCTATCGTGGGTCCGTGGGAATCCATCTGACCAAGATCTACACGCGGCAGGGTGACCACGGCGACACACGCCTCGGTGACATGACCCTCGTGCGCAAGGATCACCTGCGGGTGACCGCTTACGGTGACGTGGACGAGGTCAACGCACTGGTGGGTCTCGTGAGGTGTCAGGACCTCCCGGGGGATTGGGATGAGCGCCTGCGGCAGGTGCAGAACGACCTGTTCGACGTGGGCGCCGATCTCGCGGTTCCCGTTGACGCAAGCGCGGAGGGGTCGCGGCTCCGCATCGCCCCGGCACGTGTAACTTGGATCGAGGAGTGGTGCGACGCGGTCAATGACGGACTGGGGTCTCTCACCAGTTTCGTGTTACCGGGTGGTTCGGCTGCTGCCGCGCACCTCCACGTGGCACGCACGGTATGTCGTCGGGCGGAGCGCGCGGTCGTGACGCTGGCGGATCGTGAGCCGACGGGTGCGGTGGGCGAAAATGTCATCGCGTACCTCAACCGCTTGTCGGACCTGTTCTTCATCCTCGCCCGCGGTGCGAACCGGGCCGCCGGACAGCCGGACGTTCTCTGGGTCCCGGGCGGCGGCCCTGGTGGCGGGGCGACCTAGGCCGTCGAGGCGTCGGCGACGCGCGCCGGATCGTGGCGACCCCGCTGGATCCACAGCACGACGGCTCCACCGATAATGAGGACGATGGAGAGCGTCTGCGCCATCGACATCCCGAGGATGACCTTCGGGTTAGCCGACACGAACTCCGCGAGGAAACGCTCGAGCCCGGCGAGTAGGAGGTACAGGCCGAACAGGGCCCACGGCGCCGCGAGGCGGCCGCGCATGCGCCAGAGGACCCAGAACACCACCAGCATGGCGGCGGCTTCGTAGAGGGAGGTGGGGTGGACGACGAGGTCGGTGGGCGCGGTCCCGTCGGGGTACGACATCCCCCAGGGGAGGTCGGTCGGAGGTCCGTAGTCCCCGTCGCCGGCGAGTTGGCACCCGATGCGCCCGAGCGCGTAGGCGAGGGCGAGGGGGGCGGCGATCAGGTTGGCGGTGAGGCCGATCGGCATGCGTCGCCACGCCGAGACGAGCGTCACGCCCACCGCTCCGCCCGCGAGGCCGCCGTACCAGGCGAGGCCGGAACCCGAGATGATCGTCTCCCCGGGTTCACCCCAGTGCTCCACCACGTAGTAGAGGCGGCCCCCGATGAACCCGCCGAAGACGGCGGCGACGACGATCTCGAGCGCGCCGCCGGGATCGAGGCCCCGCTGGCGCATGTCCACGGCGATGACGACTCCCGCCATGATGATGGCGATCGCCGCAAGCAGGCCGAACGAGTAAAAGGTGAAGGGTCCCACCGACCCGAGTGTGGGCAGCACCGCTAGTGCGACATGCGCCGCACGCGCACGGGAATCATGGGTGTGCCGACCGGAGGTGTGGACCGCGCGCGGGCGGTCGTGGCAGGGCCAACGACGTGATCTCCCCACTCGTCCGTGAACGACGCACTGTCGGGCGCATGGGCAGTGGGGTTCCCGGGAGGACGGTCATGAACGCGGGAATGCTTGTGCAGCAGTGGCCATGGGACCCTCCGGGGTTCGCACATCGAGTGTACGCATGGCCCGGAGCGATTCCGGGACCTCCGGTGATGCGAGGTCCGACCGTCGCCATGGTGGGAATGGCGATCAGTCGCTCGTGTCGGCAGGTCACCCACATGATCATGTGGCCCCCGCCGGATACCACGACACCGTGCGGAGTTACCATTGCCGACCTCGCGGGGTGGCGCCGTTCGGCAATGGACAACGCCACATTGCCACCCGGCCCATTCCCTGACCCTCGGGCGCCGCGTCCATGGCCTAGGGTGGCCACAACGGGGCCGGGGACGCAGACAACGGCGAGTGACACCGCGGCAATGCCACCGAGGAACGAGATCCGACATCGGAGATCCCCTCGACACACTCGTCGCACGGGTAGCGGTGCGGCAATGCCATCGAAGAACGATGTCCGGCGTCGGAGCACGATATGGCTTGGGGTGATCCGGCCAGACGGGATCACAGCGCAATGCAGGGAGTGTTACGTGCAACCCGAATTTCCCTGCTCACGGCAGTTCCATGACAGGGTTGGGGTTCGTGCGGCTGATTACCCAACAGAACACGCGGCGCGCCGTTGCCACCCTCTTGGCCGGTGTGACCCTCGGATTCGCTAGCGGTGCTCCGCCGACGGGCTCCGGCGTACCCGGGAGCGTCAGCGCCAAGAAGGCCGAGGTCAAGCGCCTGCAGGCGAAGCTCGACGCTGTGGGCGAGCGCGCCGAGGACGCCGCCGAGCGCTACAACGGCGCCCGCTGGCGTCTGGATGTCATCCGAGAGCGCCTCGTGAAGAACCAGAAGGTGCTGGAGAAGGCCATTGCCGACCTCCACATCTCCCAACGCATCCTCGGGGAGCGCGTCGCCGCTCTCTATCGCCGTCCGGACCCCTCGCTCGTGGAGGTGCTCGTGTCGAGCGGCAGCCTTACGGCGGCGGTCAGCGATATTGACGCCATCGAGCGCGCCGGAGCGGAGGACGCCCGTGTCGTCGGGAATATGCGCACGTTCCGCAACCGAACCGTCCGTCTGCGCCGCGAACTGTCCACCGACCGTGAGACCACGAAGGTCGAACTGCGCAAGGCGGCCGCCGAGAGACGCCGCGTCGAAGCGATTCTCGCGGAGCGCACGGAGATATTGAACAGTGCCCGCTCGGATCTTCGCCAGGCCATCGCCGCCGAAGCGGCCGCGACTCGGACTGCTGCCCGATCTGCCGCAGGCGCGGGGTACGTCCCCTTTGATGGTCCGCTACCGGACGGAGCCGGGAATGCCGAGGCCACCCGGATTGCGCTCTCGTTCCAAGGCGTCCCCTACGTGTGGGGCGGCGAGTCGCCCTCGGGCTTCGACTGCTCCGGCCTTGCCACGTACGCATACCGGCAGATCGGCAAGAGCGTTCCCCACTACACCTATGCCATCTGGGGGGCGTTCCCACAGGTGCCCGTCGATCAACTCCAAGCGGGGGATCTCGTGTTTTTCCGCGGCCTCGGGCACATGGGTATCTACATCGGCGACGGTAACATGGTGCATGCACCGCGGACGGGAGACGTCGTTCGCGTCGTGTCCATCGCGAGCCGCGCCGACAGTTACGTGGGGGCTGTCCGCCCGTAGGTGCGGCAGGTGGCGTAGTCGGGATCACCAGCTCGGCACCCGCGATCCCACCGGCTGTCACGGGACCCCGAACTCTGGCCGCACTGGGAGCCGACGGGATCGACGACCGTCCGGCGGTCGGGCCGTCGCATGGCATGGCCATCCCCGTTGCCGGACGGTTCCCCTCCTACTCCTCGTCAACCCGTGAGCGTACCCGTGGGGGCTCACGGACCGGCGGCGGCCGCTCCGGTGATCGATCACCAACTGCTGCCGTGCGTGCGCTACGTGCGACTCTCACCCGAGGGGTGGACACGGCCTGTGCGGTCATTCCCGTCCCTGCGGTGGTGGTCAGCGACCACGGCTCGAGGAGGCCGCGGTAATGAGTGGTCCGCCCGGACGGGCGACGGCATTGCTGATGAGGGGTGTGCGCAGCACATGGGGGATGGAACGGGGGCGACTCTCGTCGAGCGCCGGACGTGCCCCGCCACCGTCACCAGCGGTCATCCGGTCGTACGAGGTGGTGGTGTTGCGTCTCGTACGGGTGGGGCGGGCTGAGGTTAGACCCCGAAGGAGTCACCGCAGGAGCAACTGGTGGTGGCGTTGGGGTTCTTGATGACGAATCCACTCCGCATGAGCGAGGCGGTGTAGTCGACGACCGATCCGCTTACATAGATCGCGCTTTTCAGGTCGAGCAGAACGCGAACGCCGTTGGTCTGGATTTCGCGCTCGTCGGGGTCCGGTGGGGTGCCGGTGGGCACGAGGTCGATCGAGTACTCAAGCCCTGAGCATCCGCCGGCGTGGATCCGTAGGCGCACCGCGTGGTCCATCCCCTCGCGGTCGGCACACTCGGTGATGTAGGCGGTGGCCGCGTCGGTGACCATGAGCCCGGCGCCCGCGCCCTGCTGCGGTGATTCGCGTGCCACCCGGGCGCGCTCGCGTGCCTGTGCCTTCTTCTCGTCGAGGGTCAGCGGTCGGTCGGGCGCGGCGGGATCAGCCATAGCCCATGACCTTCATCATTAGGCGGCCGTCGTCGGTCATCTTGTCGGGGCCCCAGGGAGGGTCCCACACCCACGTGATGTCCACGCTTGTCACGCCGTCGAGTGGCTCCACGAACTTCCGCACGTCGGCGATGATCTGCTCGGTCAGGGGGCATCCCATGGACGTGAGCGTCATGTTCAAACGCACCGCACCGGTGACGTCGT
Source organism: Thermoleophilia bacterium (assembly GCA_009694365.1). Taxonomy (GTDB): domain Bacteria; phylum Actinomycetota; class Thermoleophilia; order Miltoncostaeales; family Miltoncostaeaceae; genus SYFI01. The sequence goes on from SHVE01000012.1 coordinate 33,302, forward strand.
CCACGCTCACCTCGTACAGCAGCCCGAGATCCACCACGTTGATGCCGAGCTCGGGGTCGTCCACTTGCTTCATCGCCTCGCGTACGGCGTCCTGATCGACCATCTCAGCCTCCCTGGGCAGTCGTTTCACGGTACCCGGCGATGGCGTCGCGCAGTGCGATCCACGACAGTAGGGCACATTTTATGCGGACGGGGTACTTGGCCACGCCCTCGAGCGCGATGGCGTCCCCGAGCACGTCCTCATCGGGCGTTACGTCACCGTGCATCATGAGCCGGAAGTGCTCCACCAAGTCGAGGGCGTCGTCGAGACCCCGACCGCGGGCCGCGTCGGTGAGCATCGACGCCGCGGCCTGGGAGATGGAGCAGCCATCGCCGTCCGACCGAATATCGACGATGACGTCGTCCTGCACGAGGATGTCGAGGTAGCACTCGTCGCCGCACACCGGGTTGTGCTCGTGCACCGACGCGGATGGGTTCTCGATCCGGCCCCGTCCACGTCGGTTGCGGTAGTGATCGAGGATGAGCTGCTGGTAGAGGTTGTCGAGTTCCCCCATCAGGCCCGCCCAAACCAGGTGCGGCACTCGATGAGGGCGTCGCGGAGTGCGAGTACGTCATCGTCGGTGGTGTAGAGGTAGGCGCTGGCTCGCGTGGTGCTCTGGGTCCCAAGCGCCCGCATCAGCGGTTTGGCGCAGTGGTGGCCGGCCCGCACGCAGATACCCTTGCTGTCGAGGAACTGGGCGACGTCGTGCGGGTGTACGCCATCGAGGATGAAGCTCACGGGCGCTCCGCGGCGGTCAGGGACGGTGGGACCGAGAATGGTGAGGCCGGGCACCTCGCCGAGGGCCGCGAGCATGAGGTCGACGGTAGCGCGCTCGTGGTCGCGGATCCAATCCATTCCCACCGACTCCAGGAACTCCACGGCGGCGCCGAGGCCCACCGACTCGGCAATGGGGGGCGTGCCGGCCTCGAACCGGAGCGGGATCTCCGCCCACGTGGATCCCTCCGTGGTGACATTCGAGATCATCTCGCCACCGCCGAGAAAGGGCTCCATCGCCCCCAGCACGGACGGCGCGCCCGCAAGGCACCCGATGCCCGTGGGGCCGCACATCTTGTGCCCGGTAAACACGAGGAAGTCGCTCCCGATCGCCGCCGCGTCCACCGGCATGTGGGGCACGCTCTGGGTGGCGTCCACCATGGTCAGCGCCCCGGCCTCGTGCGCCATCGCCACGATTTCCTCAACCGGGTTGATGGTGCCGAGCACGTTCGACACGTGCACCACGCCCACCATGCGGGTGCGCCCGCCGATGAGGCCGCGCAGGGCGTCCATGTCGATCTCGCCGCCCGGAGTGACGGGTACGAACCGCACGCACGCGCCGGTGAGGGTGGCAACGATCTGCCAGGGCACGATGTTGGAGTGGTGTTCCATTTCGGTGATGACGATTTCGTCACCCTCCACGAGGGTGCGCACTCCCCAGGCCCACGCCACGAGGTTGATGGCCTCGGTGGCGTTTTTTGTGAGCACCAGGCCCTCACGGGGGTGGTTGACCAAGCGGGCCGCCGCCGTGCGTCCGGCCTCGAACCGACGCGTGGCCTCGGCCGCCATCTCGTACACGCCCCGGTGCACGTTGGCGTTCGTTTCCCGGTAGTAGGCGTCCATGGCATCAAGGACGCACTGCGGTTTTTGCGACGTGGCCGCGGAATCGAGGTAGTGCACCCGGCGGCCGTTGGGCCGATCGGTGGCGAGGAGGGGGAACTCCGCGCGAAGCGCGGCGGCGTCGAGCGCCATGGCGGAGTTCCCCGTGCCCATCGCTATTTGGGGGCTGCGGCTTGCTCGTGCGACCCGAACTCCACGTAACCCTTCTCCTCGAGGTGCTCCGCCAACTCCGGGCCACCGGTCTGGGCGATCTCGCCGGCGAACATCACGTGAACGACGTCCGGCTGGATGTAGCGCAGGATGCGGGTGTAGTGCGTGATGATGAGCACGCCGAGGTCGGGTCCGCGCTGGGCGTTGACGCCCTCGGACACGATGCGGAGCGCGTCCACATCGAGTCCGGAGTCGGTCTCATCGAGGATCGCGAAGCGGGGCTCGAGGAGCGCCATCTGCAGGATCTCGTGGCGCTTTTTCTCGCCGCCGGAGAAGCCCGTGTTGAGGTACCGATCGGCGAACGAGGGGTCGAACTGCAGGAGTTCACTCTTCTCCCGGAACAGTTTGGCGAACTCGCGTACAGGCATGTCCACCCCGCGCGCCGCGTTGACGGCTGTGCGCAGGAAGTTCATCACCGAGACCCCGGGCACCTCGACCGGGTACTGCATGGCGAGGAACAGTCCCTTCTTGGCGCGCTCGTCGGCATCCATCGCGGCAAGGTCCTCGCCGTCGAAGATCACGGAGCCGCCGGTGATCTCGTAGCGCGGGTGTCCGGCCAAGGCGTAGGCGAGCGTGCTCTTGCCCGAGCCGTTGGGTCCCATCAGCGCGTGCACCTCGCCCTGCGGGATCTCGAGGTTGACACCCTTGAGGATGGGCGTGTCGTCAACGGCGACCTCGAGGCCGCGAATCTGGAGGATAGGGTCAGCCAATGGGGTGAGTCTCCTTGGGAGTGGTTATGGGGTGTCGAATGGGCGGGGCAGGGTGGGCACCGGGTCGATGAAGACGCGGCCGTCGCGCACGGTCACCGGGAAAACCGGCAGCGACGCAGTGGCGGGCGGGGTGAGCGCAGCGCCGTCGGACAGGCGGAAGTAGGCGCCGTGGCGCGGACACTCCACCCGGTTCATCTCCGGATCGAGCCAACCGGCGCTGAGCGACGCCATGCCGTGCGTGCAGGTGTCGTGCACGGCGTGGAGCGTGCCGTTGACGTTGGCGAGGCAGATGGGGTGGCCCGCAACGTCCACCCGGGTTATCGTGCCCGGGGGAACGTCGCTCAGCGACATGACGTCGATCACGCTCATCGCACCTTGGCGCGGACGGCGGCCTCGAGTTCCTCACGCAACTCCTCGAACGAGATCTGGTCGAGGACCTCTTGGAAGAAGCCGTACACGATGAGGTGCTTCGCCTCGAGTTCGGGGACGCCGCGGCTCATGAGGTAAAAGACCTGCTCGTCATCTACGCGACCGATGGCCCCGGCGTGCGAGCACTTGACCTCGGCCGTCTCGATCTCGAGGAACGGGATGGTGTCGGCACGGGCACCGTCGCTGAGGATCAGATTGCGGTTGGTCTGGTACGCGTCGGTACCCGGTGCGCCGGGGGGCACCACGAGGTTGCCGAAGAACACGGTGTGTGCCGTGTCTTGAATGGCACCCTTGTAGAGCAGGTTGGAGTACGTCTGCGGCGCCTCGTGGCGGGAGATCACACGGTGCTCAAAGTGCTGGTCACCCGTGGCGAAGTACATGCCGAGAGCACGGGCATCCGAGCCGGTGCCCCGGCAGTACATGGTGGGCTCCACGCGCACCACATCGCCGCCGAGGGTCACGACCACCGATCGCACCCGAGCGTCCTTGCCGGCCGCGGCACGGATCGTGGCGTGGTGGCGCAGTCCCGAACCCCAGCCGATGTACGACACGTGTTCGAGTTCACCGCCGTCCGCCACGAACAGCTCAACGACCGACGAGGCCTGGACCGGTGCGTCCATGTCGGGAGAGGCGTAGCGGTCGATGACCGTTGCCTTCGCGCCCTCCGCCACCATCACCAGGGTGCGGCCGAACACACGTCCGGTAGTCCCGGTTGCAGTGAAGACCGCCTCGACGGGCAACTCCACCTCCACGCCCCGGGGGACGTACACGAAGGTACCCGCGTCCCAACGGGCCGCGTTGAGAGCACAGGGGCGATCATCGAAGCCAGCGAGGGAGTACAGGTAGTCACGTACGAGGTCCTCGTGGTCCACGAGGGCCTGGCCCAACTCGGCGACGATCACGCCATCCGGAAGGTCGTGGATGTCCGCCGGTGCCGGTGCACCGTCGACGAAGGCCAAGCGCGCAGCCCGTCCCCCGGTCGGCGGCAGGTCGACCGTCCCGGTCGCACTGGCGCCGACCGGATCGGGACCCGCCATCGCAAGATCCACCGGAGGGGTGAATCGCCACTCCTCTTCGGTACCGTCCAGTTCGGCCATGGCACCCAAGCGAGCGGCGGCCTCGGACCTAGCGTCCGTAGCCCACGCGGGGGCGTCAGCCAATGGAACCCTCCATCTGCAACTCGATCAGGCGGTTCAGTTCGACTGCGTACTCCATTGGCAACTCTTTGGCGATGGGCTCGATGAACCCGCGGACGATCATGGCCATGGCCTCCTGCTCGCTGAGCCCACGGCTCATGAGGTAGAAGATCTGGTCGTCGGCCACTTTGCTGACGGTGGCCTCATGGCCGATGGAGGTGTCCTCCGCTTGGATGTCCATGTACGGGTAGGTGTCGGAGCGGCTGTCATCGTCGAGGAGCAGCGCATCGCACACGACTGACGCTTTGACGCGTTTCGCGCCCGGCTCCACCTTGACGAGGCCGCGGTAGCTCGTGCGGCCTCCGCCCTGAGAGATGGACTTGCTGATGATCGTCGACGACGTGTCCGAGGCGACATGCACCATCTTGGCGCCGGCGTCTTGATGCATCCCCGGGCCCGCCATCGCTACCGACAGCACCTCGCCGCGGGCACGCGGCCCGACCATCCACACGGCCGGATACTTCATGGTGAGTTTGGAACCCAGATTGCCGTCGATCCACTCCATGACGGCATCCTCGTGCGCAACGGCCCGCTTGGTAACGAGGTTGTAGACGTTGTTCGACCAGTTCTGGATGGTCGAATACCGACACCGAGCCCCCTTCTTCACGATGATCTCGACGACCGCCGAGTGGAGCGAGTTGGCCGAGTACGTGGGGGCGGTGCAGCCCTCGACGTAGTGCACGTACGAGCCGGGCTCGCAGATGATGAGTGTGCGCTCGAACTGGCCCATGCTCTCCGCGTTGATGCGGAAGTAGGCCTGGAGAGGAATTTCGATCTCCACACCCGGCGGTACCCAGATGAACGACCCCCCCGACCATACGGCCGAGTTGAGAGCGGAAAACGTGTTGTCACCCGGGGGGATGACCGTCGCCCAATACTCGCGGAAGAGATCCTCGTGCTCACGCAGGGCGGTGTCGGTGTCGCAGAAGATGACGCCCTTCTCCGTGAGGTCGTCGCGGATCGAGTGGTAGACGACTTCCGACTCGTACTGCGCTGACACACCGGCGAGGAACTTCTGCTCGGCCTCCGGGATGCCGAGGCGGTCGAAGGTCTGACGGATGTCGTCGGGAACATCGTCCCAGGAGCGGCCCTGATGGTCCGTCGCCCGGATGTAGTAGTAGATGTCCTGAAAGTCGAGACCACTCAGATCGCCGCCCCAGTCCGGGATCTCACGACTCTCGAAGATCTCCAAGGAGCGCAGGCGGAACTTCGTCATCCACTCGGGCTCGTTCTTGATGGCGGAGATTTCACGGACGATGTCGGCGTTCAGGCCTTTCTTGGGCTCAAACACGTAGTTCGCCGGGTCGTGCCAGCCGAACTTGTAGGTGGTGTCGACGTCGATCTCGGGCTTGGTGGTCGACATGGCCGGTCTCCTTCGGGGTGGCTCGCGATTGCTCTATAGGTTACGTGCATTGCCAGAATAATCAACCGTGAGCGGGCGGGAATGTCGTCCGGTCGCCCGTATCGGCGAACGAGGGTATCCTTATATCCGTGAACATCATCCAGAGGGCGGTATGACCACCGATCCGGCCACCGTCTCCGTCGAGGAGCAGGAGATTCAGCGGTTGGTTACCGCTCTCGGCGACGGCACGCGTCGGCGTGTCTTCTTCACCGTTCGCGAGTCGGGTCGACTTCTCGGCAAGGACGACGTCGCCGCCGCCGTGGGTATCACACGCCGTCTTGCCGGGTTCCATCTCGACAAGTTGGTGGAGCAGGGGTTCCTGCGCGCGGAGTTCCGGCGGCGCACCGGTAAAAGCGGCCCGGGGGCGGGTCGGCCCGCCAAGTTCTACGCGCTGGACCAGGCGGAGGAAGAATCCCGCCTCGAGGTGAAGCACTACGACCTGCTCGCCGAGTTGCTTCTGCGGGCCATGAGCGACCGCTCCGGTGAGGACCCGCAGGACGTGCTCGAACGCGTGGGCTACGAATTCGGTCGGGAGTTGGGAGACGCCGAGCGCGAGGCGGGGCGTAGCCCCTCGTACTCATCCACCACGGACGCCGTAATGGGCGTAGTGGGCGTTCTGACGCGGTTCGGATTCGGTGCCACCGCCGCCGAGGACGGGCGGATCACCGCACGCACGTGTCCCTTCGAGGAGATGGCCAAGGTCGACCCGAGACGCGTCTGCGGCCTGGACCGGTCTATCTGGCGCGGCGTGCTCTCGGCGTTCAACCCCGACGCCACGTTGTCCGCCACCACCGCTCGCGCCGAGGGCGACGCCGCCTGCGCGGCGCTGGTGGTGGAAACCGGGGGGCGTCTACCGGCCGACAACGCGGACCGCTCGGACTAACGAGGGCCGCCAGCGGGGACCGTCTCGGCGGTCATACCCGCCCTCCGGGGGACCTCCGGTGTCTGACACTTAACAATTCGCGGGACGCCAGCGGTCTGTCCCCGGTGTCTGACGGTGGACCATCTCTCGGCCGCCGGACGGGCCCCGCTCGGCGGACTGCGGTGGCCGTCTCGGATGCATGTGCCCTCCCGCCGTACACCAGCACGGTGGGGCAGACCGATCCGGATCCATCTCGGTCGGAGTGCTAGATGTCCTTCAGGCGGCTGGTTGCGAAGAGCCAGAACATCCAGCCGAAGAGGGCGGTCATCAGCACCGCGCCGACGGTATCCACCCACAGGCCGTCGGCAACCTGGAAGAAGATCTCAGCGAACATGGCGACAGTGAGGATGCCGAACATGATCCATCCGGTCCACATGATCCACCCATAGGGGAAGTACTTGCGGGTGCCGACCGTATGAGCGAGCGGCGCGTAGTTCGCACGACGCCCACCGGCACGCTTGGCCTGTTTCTTCTTCTTAACGGGTGCCATCGGCAGGCAGGATACCCGGATCCTCCGCTGCCGTTCCCGAGGTCGGCGTGTCCCGAGCGATTCGCACGATGCTCACGCCCATCGCAACGAAGTAGATGGCGCTGAAGATGACCTGCGAAATCGACCCGTGCACCACGCCGAAGATGCCCCACGGGATGCAGCCGATCATCCCCAGCGTGCGCAGGCGCAGCTGGCTCGAGGATGCGCGTGATGCAATGGCGAACAGGAGCCCCGCCCCGGCGAGCAGGTCCGATGGCCCCTTCCAGAACACCGCCACGAGGATGATCGAAACTGGCATCGCCATGGCGAGGGCGACGCGCCCGCGACGCGACCGCGGGTCGAAGCCCGCGATGTCCACTGCGGAGTACAGCGCGTTCATGGTGACACCGGCGACGGCACCGAGCAGGGCCCAGTGCAGGACGAGGACTCCGCCCCCCACGGCGTCGATCGTGAGCAACCGGAGGCGACGTCGTGCCAGCGTCGCCGCGAGCAGAAGGCCGTAGCCCGCGAATCCGATCAACTGGACGACAACCGTAGAAATGCTCACCGGGCAATCCTGACGACCGGCCCGGTGACTGCGCCCGGTTGACATGGAACCCCTACGGGGGTTGAGTGGACATCTGACGACCGGGAGGGCGGCGTGGATCTGGGAATCGACGGGCGCGTCGCACTCGTCACCGGTGGAAGACGGGGAATCGGCCGTTCCGTGGTCGGGATCCCTGCGCGCGATCCGGTGGGGGTGGACGAGTCCCCCCGCCCGTGGTCATGGCAGCGTTCCCGGAATCCGCGCCGACCGTACTTACCATCGGAGTGTCGTCCATGACCCAGGGAGGGGAGCGCCGTGTCATCGGTTGACCATGACCATCCGCGGTTTCGGTTCAGCACGCGCATGCGCGTGGATTTCGCCGATACCGATGCCTTCGGGCACGTGTATTTCGGGCGGTACAGCCGATACCTCGAACGCGCGGTCATCGAATACCGACGCGCCGTGGGGATTGCGCTGCTCGGTGAGCCCGGACACCTGTTCGTCGTTCGATCGCTGAGCATCGACTACCACGCGGCGGCACGGTTCGACGACGACCTCGAGGTGTTCGTGCGGACGCTGCGCATCGGCACCACGAGCCACACGCACGATCTGCGTATCGAGCGCATCGATACTGACGGTGCGCTGCACCTGGCCGATGCCCGTGTCGTGATCGTAGGGGTGGGGTCTGAGGGCGACGGTCCACCCACGCCGATGCCGGGCGGGATACGCGCGGCCATCGAAGCGTTCGAGGCCTGACCATGCGCCTCCTCGGGCAGGACCGCGCAGTACTCGTCGCTGCCGGTGTCGACGTTGGCCTGCTCACCGAGATCGAGGGCTGGGCCTGTCGGTCCGTGGCCATTCCTCTAGGCGCGGTCGTCATCGACGCGCATGTCCATCTCGGCACGGATGCGGATGGGCACGCCCTCACCGCCCCTGACCTCGTCGCCGATCTCGATGCCTGCGGAATCGGTGCGGCGGTTGTCTTCCCCGCCGACACACCCGGTGACGCCGGCGATTTTGCCGAGGCCAACGCGATGGTGGCGCGCGCGGCCGTGGACCATCCGGGGCGCATCATCCCGTTCTGCCGGCTCAATCCGTCGGCTCCGTTCGCGGCGGCACTCGACGCGGCAACGTCCGGTGGGGCCCGCGGTCTGAAGTTGCACCCCGTGGCCCAGAGGTTCCATCCGGAGTCGGCGGAGTGCGTCGCGTGTGTCCGGGAGGCCACCGATCGGGGCTGGCCCGTGCTGTTCCATGCGGGTTTCGGCGCCCGGGCGCTCGGGCCGGCCTTCGCGGCGCTCATCGAGGCCGTACCCGATTGCCGTCTCATCTTCGCCCATGGAGGACGCGGAGACCATCGGGCCCTCGCTGCTGCTACCGCAGGACATCAGGGTGTGCTGTTCGACACGTCACTTGCCGCGCTCCCCGATCTGGTGGGCCTAGCGCCCGAGCGCATCACCTTCGGGTCGGACCGTCCCTATGGCGACCATGCGCAGGCCCTCCACTTGGTGGGGACGGCCGCTCGGCTCGCGGGCTGGGACGACATGGCCGTGCGAGGGATCCTCGGCGGCAACCTGTTGCGTTGGATCGGTCCGGTGACGCCGTGAGGACCGCGGATGCTCTTCGCGTTGTCGCCCTCGCGTCCCAGGCGGAGATGGCGCTGGTACGCCACGACGCCGTGGCCCCGCCCCTGCTCGCGCAGGCCGCGCGCGCCGCCGAGGGCACACCAGCCGCCGGTCCGCTGATGGCCGCCGCCACAGCGATGAGGGTGGCACCCGCGTTGGAGCCGGTTCGCCGCGTCGCGCTCTCGCTTTGTCGCATGGGCGTGCATGAGGCCGAGGCGGAGGTGCTCGGACCCCGCCGGTGACCTTGGACGGTCCGCCCGCCTGAGCCGGGTCCCGGGTTGGTCGCCCCCGGTCCGCAGGTTTCGCAGTCGGCCGGCACAACGACAACGGGCGCCCTATGGGCGCCCGTTGCGTAGAACCTATGAGACGGCGGATCTAGCCGCGAGCGGCGAGGAACTCCTGAACCATCTTCTCGCCGGCCTCGTGGCCCTGCTCGAAGTAGACGCGGTTGATCTCCGTGAACACCGTCCACTGGGATGGGATGTCGTCCTCGGCCAGGGTGGCGTCAACCGGGCAGGCCTCCACGCAGGCGTCGCAGTCGATGCATTCGGCCGGGTCGATGTAAAGCATCGTGGCCGTGTCGGCGTGCTCCTCACCGGGGGCGGGGTGGATGCAATCGACGGGGCACACGTCCGCGCAGGACGTGTCCTTGGTGCCGATGCAGGGCTCGGTGATGACGTATGCCAACAGAGGCTCCTTGGGCGCTCGGTGTCGGGGACGCAGACGCGTCCCTGTACGAGGGGGAGTCTAACCGGTTACGCGGGTGAGCGGGTCCGTTATCGGGGCGAGTCCCACGGAGTCCGCGACGCGTGCTGCGATCTCGCGGAGTGCAACGGCCGCTGGGCTCTTCGGACGCGCCAGCACCACCGGCAGGCCGTCATCCCCGGCCCGCGCAACGTCCGACTCGAGGGGCACCTGCCCGATCAGGGGAACGCCGAGGTCAGTGGCCAGGGCCGACCCGCCGTCGCCTGAGAACACTTCGTAGCGCTCACCGGTGTCGGGGGCCACGAACCACGACATGTTCTCCACCACTCCGATCACCGGCAGGTTCACCCGATCGGCCATCGCGGCTGCCCGGCGCGCCACTCGCTGGGCGGTGAGTTGCGGGGTGGTCACCACCAGCACGTGTGCGGTGGGCAAGAGCCCCGCGAGGGACAGCGACACGTCGCCGGTTCCCGGGGGCAGGTCCACCAAAAGCACATCGGGATCGTCCCAGAAGACCTCGGTGACGAACGACGTGAGGGCCTTGTGCAGCATGGGTCCACGCCAGATGACGGGGTTGTCGTCGGCGGTCATGAACCCGATGGACATGAGGCGCACGCCGTGACTCTCTACCGGAATGATGAGGTCGTCCATCATCACGGGCTGACGATCCACGCCCATCATCCGGGGGATCGAATAGCCGTAGACATCGGCGTCGAGTAGCCCGACGGAATGCCCCTCCGCCGCGAGGGCAACGGCCAGATTGCACGTGACGCTCGACTTGCCCACCCCGCCCTTGCCCGATGCCACCAGGATCACTTTGGTCCGCGAGCCGTCGCCGAACGCACTCTCCTTCCGGGACCCGCCGATGATGTTCTCGCGCACTCCGCCGCGCTCCTCGTCGGTCATCGTGTCGAGCCCCACCTGAACGCCGTCCACGCCCGGGATCGCAGCCACGGCCGCGCTCACCCGGCGTTGGATCTCCGCCTTTAGCGGGCAGCCGGCCACCGTGAGCTTGATGGTGATGGTGACCCGCCCACCGTCCACGTCCACCGACCCCACCATCCCCAGCGCGACGATGCTGCGGTGCAGCTCGGGATCGAGCACCTGGCCGAGGGCCGCGATGACGTGGTCCCGTGTCGGTGCCCCGGTCACATGAACATCCTCGCGTAGGGCTCCGCCTGCGCAAGGGTGACGCCCCACCGGTCGTGGCCCGGATAGATGATGGTGTCACCGGGCAACTCGTCGAAGATGCGCGTGAGGGAGCGCACCATGTCGTCGTGACTCGATCCCGGGAAGTCGGTACGGCCGATGCCCATTGCGAAGATCAGGTCACCCACTATCGCCTGGCCGGCCTCCGCGTTGTAGGCCACTTGCAAACCGGGTGAGTGGCCCGGCGTCGCGATCATTTCGAACATGAGGTCACCGCACGTGATGGTGTCGCCGTCTTCGAGAATGGCCGCGGGGGTGACGCCCGGCGTCGGCGGCGGGTTTCCGAACAGCGCGGGGTTGAACGGCGCCGGCGCCGCGAGCCAGCCCTCGTCGCCGCGGCCCACCCAGACGGGGATCCCCTGTGCATCCCACACGTGATTCTCCACCACGTGGTCCCAATGGCCGTGCGTGTCGAGAACCGCTACCGGGGTTACGTCGAGGTCGGCGATGGTACCCGCCACCCACGCGCTGCTTCCCGCTGCCGGGTCCACGATGAGGGCACTCCCACCCACCCGATCGGCCACCACATAGGTGTTGGTGGCCACCGGCCCGAATGTCCCGCCGCGAACGATCATGAGCGGCAAGTTAGGCCATTCCGGTGCCATGCTGTCGGGACACCAGATGTTCCCCGGGAGGACAGATGAGGGTCACCGTCGGATCCGACATGAGCCAGCCGGTCACCGATGCGGTGATCGCTTGGTTGGGCGCGCAGAGCCACGACGTCAGTCTCGTGGGTCCGCTGGCCGAGGGCGACGGGCGGGAGTGGGCGGACGTCGGTGTCGCCACCGCGCGGTCGGTGACGGAGGGAGCCGCCGATGTCGGGGTGCTCTTCTGCTGGTCTGGCACGGGTGTCTGCATCGCGGCCAACAAGGTCCCCGGCGCCCGGGCCGCACTGTGTGGTGATGCCGAGACCGCCCGCCTCGCACGCCGGTACAACCATGCCAACGTCTTGGTCATGTCCATGCGCGCCACATCCCCCGCGGTGGCCGTCGAGATTACGCAGGCGTTTCTCGACGAGCCGTGGGGCGAGGACGACTACGACATCCGCAACGTGCGCGTGGTGGACGCGCTCGACTGATTGCGGCGGGCGCTATCGGTCGTGATGCTTCACGCGTGCGGCCTCCACTCCGGCGACGCGCTGCTCGTGCAGCCCGGTCGCCAGACCTCGGGCGACGATGCCCGAGGCGTCGAGCCCCGCCAGTGCCCCCTGCTTCATGGGCATCACGTGGCGCGCCAGGAGATCGTATGAGCGCAGCGTGGCCTCGGGTCCGGCCCACTCGGTGCCCCACACGAGGAACGTGCCAAACCCGCCTGTGTGCTCCTCGAGTTCGTCGATGAAGGTCAGAAGGTCGTCGGGCGTTCCCACCACCCACGACCCCGCTTCCACCATCTGGTCCACGGCCTTCTCGGGGGGGCCGGGAATGGGCGCGGGACGCCCGGTGAGCGCCTGGACGTAGTCGAACATCCACCGCCCACTGCCCTCGCGTACCTCCTCGATTGCCTGCGCGCGCGTCTCGGCTAGGTGCACCGGGACCACCACTCGCCAGTCGGCGCGTGACGCCGTGCGCCCCGCCGCGTCCGCTGCCTCCTCGGTGATCGCCCACTGTGCGGCGAGGTCGGCCGCGCCGAAGTACAGAGAGAGCGGCGCGGCGCCAATCCGACCGGCGAGGGCCATTCCGAAGGGCGATTCGAGGGAGGGGATGGCCAGCGGGGGGTGGGGGCGCTGATAGGGCCGCAGTTGCAGTACGGCGTCGTGCATCTCCCACCCGGGGCCCGTCGCGGTGAGGGGTTCGGTGCTGGTGAGAAGGTGCACCAGCGCCCCGAGTGCGACCTCCATTCGCTCACGGATCTCCGCCGGCGGAACGCCGAACATGGCCGCGTCGGTGAGGTGGCCCCCCGGGCCGAGGCCCAGATTGATTCGCCCGCGCGTGAGGTGGTCGAGCAATACGATGCGATCGGCCACCATGAACGGGTGGTGGTAAGTGAGCGAGATGGCGCCGGTTCCCAACCGGATGTGACGGGTGCGCTCGGCCGCCACTGCCAAAAAGATCTCGGGCGACGCGACGTACTCCCACCCGGTGGAGTGGTGCTCGCCCACCCACACCTCGTCAAACCCGAGGCGATCCAACGCGACGATCAGGTCGAGATCGCGCTCTAAGGAGAGTGTGGGGTTCTCGCGTGGATCGTGGAAGGGTGCGAGGAAGGCGCCGAAGCGCACCGCGTCAGCCGCCCACCAGACCAGCGATGGCATTGAGATCGAGCGTGCGTGCGCCGGTGGGGGCGGTGATGTCCACGGGCTCGTCGAACCCGGAGAGCGTGGCCGACACCGTAAGCGTAAGGGCCGTAAGTTGCGGGACCGCGTCGACCACGCCCGAGAGCATCACGTCGGCGGTCACCCGGTGGATGAGCAGGTCGGACGCCCCCACCCAGACGTCGATCACTCCCCGCTTCAGCGCACTCTTCGCCTGCGCCGCGGTGCCGGGTGCGGTGGGGCCACCCGCGCCGAAGCCACCGATTAGCGACCCGACGTTGTCGGTCAGCGACGTGATGTCGACCTCCCCCCGGATGTGGATGACCGCGACGCCGTCGATCTCCTCGGTACCCACGATCTGGGGGTTGGCGATCCACCCCGCGATCGTGGGCGCGATCTCGGTGGCATCCACGTCCTGCACGGCTCCGGCGGGCAGGTCGATCTTGATGGCCTGTCCCAGCACCGATGCGTACAGACCACCGCCCACCTTGGTGATGTTGATCTGGACGGGTGAGCCCGCGATGTCGAACGTGAGGTCGAACGTGAGGTCCCCGGGCTCCGCGACGGCGCCTTCGCCGTCCACCACCAAGGAGTCCCCCAACAGGGTTCCGAGGATGCCCGCATCAGATCCGGATGCGAGGTCGGCGTCCACTGCGGCGGTGAGTGCGAAGCGGTACGAACGGAGTGCGCGGGTGTTGACGGCGCTCTCGGTGAGCAACTGCTCGGCCGACTTGCCGGCAGCGGCGTCGGAGCCCCCGCCGCATCCGGAGAGTGCGATCAGGGCCACGAACGCGACCGCAACGATGGCGAAAAGACGTCCCACAGGGGCGGTATACCATGCTCCGCGTGCCCGCGCTGGAGTTGATCCCCATTGGTGCCGGAGCCGCGTTCGGCCTGCCCGGTCAATCCCAGAGCAGTTACCTGGTTCGCGGTGGCCGGTCTGCGGTCTGTTTCGACCTCGGGTCGGGCACCTTCAACCACATTTTGGGCACTCTGGACCCCACCACGCTCGACGCCATCGTCATCAGCCACCTGCACCCCGACCACTTCGCCGATCTGCTCGCACTTCGGGTGTACATGGCCCATGGACCCGGCCTCGGGTACCCCCTCAACGTGTACTCCCCGCCGGGTCTGCTCGCGCGTCTCGACGTGGTTGCCGACGGGGAGTCGTGGGCGGGAATCCGCTTCCACGACCTCGCTGCGGGGGAGGGGCGCATCGACGCCGGGGAGCTCTGCATCCGGCACGCGGAGGTGCCTCACCTTCCCCCAACGCATGCCAGCCGCGTGGAGTTTGGCGGCCGGTCCATCACCTACGGCGCCGATTGCGCTCCCGGTGACGCCCTGCCCACCCTCGCCGAGGGCACCGACGTGCTGGTGCTTGAGTGCACCTTTGGCACGGGACCGATCCCCGAGGGCGTACCCCACCTCAACGCTTGCACGGCTGGCGAGATCGCCCGACGCGCCGGTGCCGGCCGCCTGCTACTGGTCCACGGATACCCGGGCATTGACCGGGAGGCATCGGTGGCGGAGGCCGCCGACATCTTCGGCGGTCCTGTCGAGTGGGCCCGCGATGGGGTCGCTGTTACCGCGTGAACGGCCGCCGTCCCCGAATCCCCATTCGCCGCCCGGGTGGCCGCTCCGTGGTCGTCGCCATCGTCCTCAGCCTCATCATTCCGGGGCTCGGCCACGTGTACATCGGGCGTCTCGGCCGCGCGCTCATCTGGTTCGCGGGTGCCCTTGCCATCGGGGTCATCCTCGACAGTCAGTCCCCGATCAACGTCGGATCGCTCGTCCTTCTCACCGTGCTCGGGGTGCTCGCCGCGGTTGACGCGCTGGTGTTCATCCGGTTTTTCGCGCCAACGAGGGCTCCCCGCAACTAACGCCGCGGCCTTCCCGGCGGGTACCCTTGGTGGCGTGCTCACCGCCGATCTCCTCCTCGTGCTCGACGGCCTCGCTCCGGCGGGGCTCGCCGAGGAGTGGGACAACGTGGGCCTCATGGTGGGCCGTCGCGATCGGGAGATCACACGGGTGCTCGTGGCGCTCGATCTCCGCACAGGCGTGTTGGACGAGGCCCTCGCCACCGGATCGGATGCGATCCTCCTCCACCACCCGCCCATCTTCCCCGCGCTTCCCGCGGTGAGTGATGCCACCGTGATGGGGTCGTTGGTGCTGCGAGCGGCCGAGGTGGGGGTCACCGTCATTGCCGCGCACACCAATTTGGATTCGGCCCGTGGGGGCCTCAACGACCTCGTGGCGCAGATCCTCGGCATCCACCACCCGGTGCCGATCGTCCCCAGTGCGTCCGATTGCACCGTGGGCCTCGGCCGGGTGGGGGAGGTCGAACCGCAGTCGCTCGGAGACCTCACGGCGCGGGCGGCGGAGGCCTTCTTGCCACGTCGTACCCCGGTGACCGTCGCGGGGGATCCGGATGCGCCGATCCATCGCGTTGCCGTGTGCACGGGGTCCGGCGGATCGCTCATCGCCGCGGCGCGTGCCGCCGGTGCCGACGCCTACGTGACCGGCGATCTCACGTACCACGACTTCGATACGGCCGAGGGGATGGGGCTCGTCAACGTGCCCCACGGAGCTGTGGAACGGCACGCCCTCAGCGCTTGGATACCCGTCCTCGCGGCGGTCATCGCGCCGTCGGGGGTCACCGTGGGCTTCGCCGCGGTGGACACGGACCCATGGTATGCGGCCTGCTAATCTGGCCGGGCTTTGCGGGTGTAGCTCAGTTGGCTAGAGCGTCTGCTTGCCATGCAGAAGGTCGAGGGTTCGAGTCCCTTCACCCGCTCTTCCCGAGGCCCCGCTCCGGCGGGGCCTCGTCGTGGGGGGCCATCTCGGGGCCGCCCACGACCTCGTGACACCGGACCTCGGTCGGCGACCGGTGGTGCCCGTCGGATGGACCGCACTCCGGATCAGCCCCGGTCACGGTCGTCACGTCGTCGGGCGGGTGTGGACTCGCCACGGTGTCGGTCGTTGCCACGGGGGTGTTGCACCTGGGTCCCCACCCGACGGTCACGGCGCTGTCCGTCGCGTGGGGTGGCGTCGCGGGCGCTGAGGTGGCTAACCTGCGAGCGCGCTGGCGACCTGGCGAACTGGGAACGCATCGGTCTGCAAAACCGACATGAGTGGGTTCGACTCCCACGGTCGCCTCTTCGATTCGTCGCGTGACGCCGGGTGATCGCTCCCGGTTCCGAACTCGCACCGCGCGGGTTACAAGCGTGGTCACGCCGGGGCGTACTCATCCGGGGGTGCTGTCGGTTCGGTGGTTCCGTCGCGTACCGGGACGACTCCGTGGTCCATGCGGGTGGAAATGCGACTCATCGAGGCATGGTCACCGGGATCGATCCCGTCGGTGTGCCACGGGCCGTTCGTTCCCGTCACGCATCGCACGTATTGCCGCCTCCGTCAATGACGACTAGCATCCGCGCGGCAATCGGCTGGGGACGCCTCACGGGGTTCCCGAGTCCCCTCCGGGACTTCTTCGGTCGGCGAGTCGGGCCGCACGCGTCTCGATTTGCATCCATCCGCTTGGAGGTACGTTGGCAGCACGACACTCTGTGGTGATCCGCCTCGCCGGTGAGTCCGGTGAAGGGGTCATCTCCTCTGGCGACATCCTGACGCAGGCTGCGGCCCGCTGCGGGTACTACACGCAGACCTTCCGCACGTTCCCCGCCGAGATCAAGGGCGGGCCGTGCATGTACCAGTTCCGCCTGAGCGACGAGCCGATCTGGAGCCACGGCAGGGATGTGGACCTCCTTGTCTGCTTCAACCAAGAGGCCTGGGACCTGAACTGGGACTCACTCGGCCCGGACGGCGTGATCCTCTACGACGTCTCCGAGGTCGTGATCCCCGACGACTACCTGGCCCGTGCCCGCCCCGTGCGCATGGAGGAGTTGGCCAAGGCGATCGGTGGCTCGCTGCGCGCGAAGAACATGGTTGCCGTGGGCGCCGTCACCGGCGTCATCAGTTTCGACACGTCGCCCATCGAGGAACTGGTGCTCCGTCGCTACGCCCACAAGGAGGGTGTCGCCGACGCCAACATCGCCGCCCTGCACGCGGGAGCGGATGAGGCCGCGGATCTGAAGGGTCGCTACCCGCTGGTGCCCCCGGTCGAGACCGAAGAGGACCGGATGCTCATCTCGGGCAACCAGGCCATCGCAGTCGGCGCCATCGCGGCCGGCGTCAAGTACTTCGCTGGTTACCCGATCACCCCGGCCTCGGACATTCTCGAGTGGCTCTCGGTGCGCCTGCCGCAGGTCGGCGGCCTCACCATCCAGTGCGAGGACGAGATCGCATCGTTGGCGTCGGTCCTCGGCGCGTCGTACGCCGGTGTTAAGGCGATGACGGCGACCTCGGGTCCCGGCCTGTCGCTGATGGGCGAGCTCATCGGCTACGCCGGCGCCGCGGAGATCCCGGTCGTCATCGTCGACGCGCAGCGCGGTGGTCCTTCCACCGGCCTGCCCACCAAGACCGAGCAGAGCGATCTCAACCAGGCCCTCTACGGCAGCCACGGCGACGCACCGCGCATCGTCATGGCGCCAGTGTCGGTGGAGGACTGCTTCTTCGCCACGATCGACGCCTTCAACTACGCCGAGCAGTTCCAGGTCCCGGTCATCCTGCTCACCGATCAGGGGCTCGCGACGCGCCTCGAGGTCATTCACCGCCCCGACACGGACGGAATCGAACTCACGCCGCGCAAGACCTCCAAGGGTATCGCCCGCGAGGACTACAAGCGCTACGAGTACACGCCCGATAATGTGTCGCCCATGGGAATTCCGGGTGAGCCCAACGGTATGTACGTGGCCACCGGCATCGCACACGACGAGTACGGGCACCCGGGCTACACGCCGGAGATCCATCTCGGCATGCAGCACAAGCGCTGGGACAAACTCGCGCCGCTCAAGAACGGCCTCGCCCGTCACGCCGCCCACGGCGAGGAGCACCCGACGGACGTCGCGTTCATCGGTTTCGGCTCCACGTTCGGTCCGGTACGCGAAGCCATTGACCGCCTTCGGGAGCAGGGCCTCTCGGTGGGATCGTTCTACCCCCGCGTGATCAGTCCGTTCCCGGCTGATCTGGTAACCGCCTTCGTGGCCGACGCGACGCGCGTCATCGTCCCCGAGGTCAACTTCACCGGGCAACTCGCCCGACTCATCAGGGCCGAAACCGGCATCGAACTCGAGAGCGTCGCCAAGTGCGACGGCCTTCCGTTCACCGCCGAGGCCATCATGGACCTCGTCACCCAGGAGGTGGCCGTATGAGCACGCGTTCCCCGAACGACTTCAAGTCGGAGCTCAAGCCCATCTGGTGTCCGGGGTGCGGCGACTTCGGTGTGCTCGCCTCGCTCTATCGCTCGATGGCCGACCTCGACCTCGACCCGGCGAAGACGGTCGTCGTGTCGGGCATCGGTTGCTCCAGCCGTCTGCCGCACTTCGTCTCGACCTACGGTATCCACACGCTCCACGGGCGACCGTTGCCGGTGGCCATGGGTGTCAAGTTGGCCAACCCCGAGCTCACGGTCATCGCCGTGGGCGGTGACGGGGACGGGTTCGCGATCGGTGCGGGGCACTTCCCGCACGCTGCACGCCGCAACGTGGACATCACCTACTTGGTGATGGACAACGAGATCTACGGTTTGACCAAGGGCCAGGCGTCACCGACCTCGATGTTCGATCACAAGGCCCCCTCCACGCCGTTCGGCAACCCGGAGGACCCACTCAACCCGCTCGCCTTCGCCATCTCGGCCGGCGCGTCGTTCGTGGCCCGTGGGGCCTCGTTCAACACGAAGGCACTCACCGAGCTCATCACGCAGGCCATCGAGCACAAGGGCTTCTCGTACATCGACGCGATGTCGCCCTGCACCACGTTCCACAACACGCAGGACTCGTGGAAGGAGTCGGTCACCGAGGTGGCCCCCGATCACGACGTGACCGATCGCGTGCAGGCGTTCGATCTTGCGCTGCGTGGTGGCTTCGCTCTGGGGATTCTGTACCGCCAGGAGCGCACGTCCCAGACCGAGCGCTACCGGGCCATCCTCGATAAGGCCAAGCCGAGCGACGTCGAGATCATGCTCGACAGCTTCAATGCCCGCAGGGGTGCCGCTATCGGCAAGCCCACCTGACGGCAGTCGCCAGCGACCGTGGTACCTCGGGCCCGCTTCGGCGGGCCCGAGGCGTTTCCGGGCCCACTGCACCTCAGCACCGGTGACGATGCCAAGGCGCCGTCGGTGACGGACGGCGGTGCTCGTGAGGTCATGGGGTGACGCCGTCCCGCGCCCGGTGGTCGGCGTCCGCGAGGCCCCGTGTCCGTCGGTGGCCTCGCTGCTCACCCCGTCGCCGTTGCGTATCGGCGTCCGATTTACCGGGAACCCGCCGAGCGCTCCTGGGGTGAAGGGGTCGGCACGATGATGGTGATCCGGGGCGACCATTGCCGATGACGCGCTCTGCACGGACAAGATCGGTGAGGGGACAGCCCACGGCCGAGGATGTGACCCCGGACGGATGTCGGCGAGTTTTCGAACTCCCAACGTGACCCCGATGAGCACACACGGATCAGCTGAGCGGCACCCGCGTGGCGACCGCCTAGGGCCTTACGACTGCTCGGCCTCCGTGCGCACGCGCGCGTCGGCGTCGAGCACGGTCTGCTTCATCTCGGCGGTGCGCAGCGCAACGCGCGTGGCCAACTCCGGATCGGAGAGCGCCAGAATGCGTGCCGCCAGAAGCCCGGCGTTGGTGGCGTTGTCGACCGCCACCGTTGCTACGGGTACCCCACGCGGCATCTGCACGATGGAGAGCAGGCTGTCCATTCCCGAGAGTGCACTGGTGCGCACGGGAACACCGATGACCGGCAGCACGGTGACCGACGCCAGCATTCCGGGAAGGTGTGCCGCACCACCGGCACCGGCGATGATCACCTGGATTCCCCGACCCGCGGCCTGCGTGCCGTACTGGATCATTTCCTCCGGCGTTCGGTGGGCGCTGGTGACCCGCACCTCGTGCCCGATGCCGAGTTCGTTCAGCACGTCCACGGCCGCCTGCATCACGGGCAGGTCGGAGTCGGACCCCATCACCACTCCGACGAGCGTGCTCACAGGCGCACCAGTGAGGCCGCGAGGCGCGCGGTCTGCAGGGCGTCGTCGGGGTCTGTTCCAAGAGCGGTCACGTGGCCCATCTTACGGCGCACGCGCACGTCGGCCTTGCCGTAGAGGTGAATGTGGGCGCCCTCGATACCCGCGGCGTCCACGATGTCGGGGTTGCTCGGACCGTCGTGCCCCCCGAGCAGGTTGACCAGCGCCGCACCGGGGGCGATGAGGGCGGTGGATCCGAGCGGTAGGCCCAGAACCCCCCGTAGGTGGTTCTCGAACTGCGACGTCACACACGCCTCGATGGTGTGGTGCCCCGAGTTGTGCGGCCGGGGCGCGAGTTCGTTGATCAGGACCCCGCCGTCCGCTGTGTGGAACATCTCCACGCCGGTCACGCCCGCTCCGCCGCAGGCCTCGGCGGCGGCACGGGCCACGCGTTTCGCCTCGTTCGCCACGCCGG
Organism: Thermoleophilia bacterium; assembly: GCA_009694365.1. Classification (GTDB taxonomy): domain Bacteria; phylum Actinomycetota; class Thermoleophilia; order Miltoncostaeales; family Miltoncostaeaceae; genus SYFI01. The sequence continues at coordinate 54,175 of SHVE01000012.1, forward strand.
GGTCGATCGGGGCGGGGCAGAGCAGTTCCCGGAGCACATGGTCGTGCTGGCGAGTCTCAACCACCGGATACACGGCGTCGCCGCCCCCGTGCCGCCGGGCCACCATCACGGCAAGTTCGCGTTCGAATGTGACCACGGCTTCTACCAGTACGCCGCCGCCCCGCTCCGCGAGTGCCGGATAGGCAGCGAGCGCCCCGGTGATGTCCGCGCACAGGGCGTTGCCGTAGCCGTCATATCCGAGGGTGCGTGACTTAAGCATGAGGGGCCAGCCGAGAGTGCGACCGGCGGCCTCCAGATCGCCCGGGCCGTCGGGCACCACGAACGCCGGAACCGGGAGCCCAGCGTCACGCAGCGCCAGCTTCTGAAGCGCCTTGTCCTGCACGATGGCCATACGCGCCGGATCGGGCCGCACCGGCGTACCGGCGTCGGCGACCGCAGCGAGATGGGATGCGTCGACGAACTCGTTCTCGAGGGTGAGTACCCCCACCTCGTGGCCGATGCGCAGAAGGGCACCCGCATCTCTCCAGTCGCCCTCGATCAGCCCGGCGGCGGCACCCACGGCGGGGTCAGTCGGCTGGCCCAGCACGGCCACACGGATTCCGAGCGGCCACGCGGCGAGTGCGGTCATCTGCGCGAGTTGCCCGGCACCGGCGATGCCGACCTCGAATGCTGGGCGCGTGGGGCTCACGGGGCGTGACGCTACCAGTGACGATGGGGGAGACGGGACCCTTGCTATCCTCCACCGTCCGAGGGCGTTTAGCTCAGTTGGGAGAGCACCAGCTCGACAAGCTGGGGGTCACTGGTTCGAGCCCAGTAACGCCCACTCTCGGTAGAAAGGTCTGCTTATGCAGGCCTTTCGTCGTTCTAGACGGCCACCGGGCTGGTTGCAGCCATCACCGGGCCATCACGTAACACGCGCTTTATGCCATCGAGCAGCCACTCCGGCTCGTCCCGGAGCACGTGCGCGTACACCTCTCGTGTCGCCGC
>SHVE01000013.1 GCA_009694365.1 Thermoleophilia bacterium
GTTGTTACCGCCGTTGTTACCGCCGTTGTTACCGCCGTTGTTACCGCCGTTGTTACCGCCGTTGTTACCGCCGTTGTTACCGCCGTTGTTACCGCCGTTGTTACCGCCGCTGGGCCTGCAACCTGGCACGACGCGGTCGGGGACGCAGACCGGAGCCTGTGGGGGCTTTGGGCCCGTCTGGGCTGTCCCCATTCCCGCACCAAGTCCTACGGCTATGACGACGGCGGAACTCGCCGTCGCTGCGATGAGTTTGGCTATGCGGTGCATCTGGACAGACCTCCACTGGCTTGGATCACGCACGTACTTATCTCACGGTACGCCTAAACGCGTTTGAATGTCAACCCACTCGGGTACGGGCTACTGCGAGAGGTCGTCACGCAGGCGAACAGCCTCACGCAGATACGAGTGTGCCACCGGGCGGTCCGCCGGCATGTACGCGTGGATCATCAGTCGCACGCACATCGGCAGGGATCCCGCGACGGAGATCTCGCTGGCACAGAGCAGGGGCACCGTTACGAGCCCCATGTCCCGGGCGGCCACGGCCGGGAACTGCGCGGTCAGGTCAGCGGTCGCGGTGAAGATGATCGACACCATGTCGTCGGGGGATAGGGCGTTGCGGGCGATCACGTCATCGAGCAACTCACGCGTGGCGGTGATGATCTCGTCGGCGGAGTCGTTCGGGACGCTGGTCGCCCCGCGAATGGCACGGACACGCTCGCTCACTGTCTCATCCCCGCCATCGTCTCGAGTTTCGCGATCTCGGCCGAAGACAGCATGCGGAACTCCCCGCGCTCCAAGCGGCCGAGGCCGAGTCCGGCGTAGCGGGTGCGCACGAGGCGTCGTACCCGGTGCCCGATGGCCTCGCACATACGGCGTACCTGACGATTGCGTCCTTCGGTGATCTCCACGGACAGCCATGTTCCACCCGGGGCCTGGCGGTCGAGGATGTCCACTTTCGCGGGCTGGGTTGGTCCATCGTCCAAGTCGATACCGTTTCGCAACGCCCGTATCCCGGCGGCCGAGACCCGGCCGTCCACCAGTACCTCGTAGATCTTCGAAACGCGGGAACGCGGATGCATAAGGCGGTGCGCGAGGTCGCCGTCGTTGGTGATGAGCAGGAGACCTGTGGTGTTGATGTCGAGGCGTCCGATGGGATACAGGCGCACATCACCCGGAAGTGTGTCGAGCACCGTGGGGCGCCCCTGTGGGTCGGATGCGGTGGATACCACACCCATTGGTTTGTTGAAGATGTAGGTACAGATGGGCTCCGGACGTACCTCGATTCCATCCACGGCGAGATGATCGGAGTCCGACACCATCTGGCCGATTGCGGCCACGGTGCCGTTGATGGTGACCCGGCCCTCACGGATCAGCGTCTCCGCCCCGCGCCTGCTCGCCACCCCCGCCTGGGCGAGGGCACGGTGAACGCGGCGGTCAGCGGTCACCGGTCTCCGCCTCGGCGATGAGGTCGTCCTTGTGGAGGCGGGCGCGAAGGGCCGAGGCTTCGGGGCCCGTCAACTCGAACCGCTCGAGCGGCGGGAGGTCGCCGCGCCGGGCGAGGCCGAATCGCTCGAGGAATCGTGTGGTGGTCTGGTAACGCATGGCGCCGCCCGATGGGGTGCGGTCGGCCTCCTCGATCAGCCCGTGATCGATGAGGCTGCTGAGTGTCGAGTCGACATCCACCCCTCGCAGCCGGCCGATCTCCCGGCGCGTGACCGGCTCGAGGTAGGCCACCACGCTCAGGGTTTCAAGCGCCGCCGGCGAGAGCCGGTCCTCCCGGGGACGGGCCCGTAGGCGGTCGCAGGCCGGGGCGAGATCGGCCCGCGTGCGGAGCGCCCAGCCGCCAGCGATCTCCGCGAGTTCGAGGCCCGTCTCCTCGTGGTGTCGTTCCCGGATCTCCGCGAGGGCGCGGTCGATCTCGGCGGGAGACCCTGCGGTGATGTCCTGGATGGTCGTGACCTCCAGCGGCTCCGGCGAGATGAAGAGCAGGGCGTCGATGGTGCGTGCGAGATCGCTCATCGACGACCGGTGATGAGGATGTCGCGGAATGGGATGTCCTGGCGCAGTTCCGCCTCGCCCCGACGCACCAACTCCAGTGCGGCGAGCAACGTGAGGGCTTCCTCCAGACGGTCGCAGTCGGCCACCATCTGGTCGAACGAGACCTCGCGAAGTCGGGCGATCGACTCGCGAAGGCGGCCCAGGAGTTCGGGGAGCGGCCGCCGCTCGACGCCCATGTGCGCGAGGGACGGTGCGGGGGGCGCATCGACCATCGCCTGCATGGCGGCGCGGAGACGGTCCGGGTCGTCACGTACGGGCACCGGGGTGCCCGTACCGGGTGGCACTCGGCGGTACCGGGGTCCCTCGGCAGCGGTGAGGCGCTCAGCGAGCCACAGGGCGGTGCGCTGGAACGGGGCGTAGGCGATGAGGCGGGCGGCCAACGCCTCGCGCATCGCCACGGCATCGGGGTCGGGTTCGTCTTCGATGTCCTCGCCCAGCATCCGCCGACCCTTGAGGTCGGCGATGGATGCGAGCAGCAACACCAGTTGGCTCGCGGCGTCGAGCTCCCACGTCTCGCCCGTTCCGGTGGTGGTTGCCTCCTCCACCAGATCGGCGAGGGGAAGTTCGAGCAGATCGACCTCGTCCCGGAGGAGCAGGGTGAGGAGGACGTCGAAGGGGCCCTCGAAGAGATCGGTCGCGACCTCTTGTGTGAGGGCCGCGCTGGCATGGGAAACGCGCACCGTCGCAAGGTTACCCAGCGTCCCGGCGACCGCACCTTCCGCCGGGCAGACGGTCCGTGCGATTATGCCAATCGATGACGATTCGCACCGCTTCCCGGATCGCTCGGGTCCCGCACTACGAGCCCGGTCTCACGATGGCCGAGGTGATGGCGGACTACGGCCTGACGTCGGTGGTCAAGTTGGCGAGCAACGAGAGCCCGTTCCCACCGCTCCCCGAGGTGGAGGCGGTCATCACTGAGGAACTTGCGCGGCTCAATCGCTATCCCGACGCGGCCGCACGATCCCTCCGGGCCGCCTTGGCCGACCGCCACGCGGTGGACACCCCGCAGATCGCCGTGGGGAACGGCTCGTGCGAACTGATCGTGCACGCGGGTATCGCACTGCTCGACCCGGGAACCACGGTCGTGCACGCCGACCCATCCTTCGCCATGTACCCGCACCTCGCCGCTGTGTCGGGCGCCGAGGGCATCGGCGTGCCGCTCGCCCCCGATGGGGGGCACGACTTCGATGCGATGGCCGCCGTCGTGGACGAGCGCACCCGCCTCATCATCATCTGCAACCCCAACAATCCGACGGGCGTCTATCGCAGTGCGGACGACATCGAACGGTTCCTCGACCGGGTTCCCGACGACCTCGCGGTGCTGGTGGACGAGGCCTACTACGACTTTGTGTCCGCGCCCGATCGTGGGCGCGTGTCGGTACTCGCACGTACGCGACCCAATCTCCTCGTCACGCGCACGTTCAGTAAGGCCTATGGGCTCTGCGGGCTGCGGGTGGGGTACGGCATCGGTTCCGCGTCGTGGGTGGCCGCGCTCGACGCAGTGCGCCAGCCGTTCAACACGAATCACTTGGCCCAGGTCGCGGCGCTCGAGAGCCTGCGGCACCCCGCGGCTATCCAGGAGCGGGTGGACGAGGCAATTCGGGAGCGGGAACGGGTGGCGGGCGCCCTCGTTGCAATGGGTGTGCCCTTTACTCCGAGCCACGGCAACTTTATCCTGATGGAGCCACCCGGCTCGGGCATGGATGCCCGAGCCTTGCACGAGGACCTGCTTACGCGCGGGGTCATCGTGCGCGACGGGTCCGCGCTCGGGTGCCCCGGCACCCTTCGCATCACCATCGGGGCACCGGCGGAGAACGATGCATTCGTGGCCGCGCTCGGCGCGGCCACCGGGATCGCCGCACCCACCGCGTAGGTCGCGGAACCCACGGAAAACACCGAACGAGGACTCACTGCAGCCATGATGATCGTGATGAAGGAAGGCGCGTCCGAGGGCCAGATCCAGTCGGTCGTCGACCGGGTGACCGCTGCCGGAGCAAAGGCTCATGTGTCGCGTGGTGAGTTCGTCACCGTTATCGGTGCCATCGGCGATGATCGCGAGATGGTGGCCGGTCTTGATCTCGCCGGCGAAGACGGCGTGGAGAAGGTCGTTCCCATCCTCAAGCCCTACAAACTCGTCTCCCGTGAGTTCCGCCACGGGGATCTCCCGGTCACGGTCGCCGGGCGTCAGGTGGGCGGCGGTTCCTTCGGCCTCATCGCCGGACCGTGCACGGTGGAGACTCGCGAGCAGACGCTCGCGACCGCCCGGGTCGTGAAGGCGGCCGGGGCCTGCATGCTGCGTGGTGGCGCGTACAAGCCGCGCACCTCGCCGTACACGTTTCAGGGGCTGGGCAAGCCCGCGCTGGAAATTCTGGCCGAGGCCCGCGCGGAGACGGGGCTCCCCGTCGTCACCGAGCTCATGGACATCCGCCAACTCGAGGACGTTCTCGAGGTGGCGGATGTCATTCAGGTGGGTGCCCGCAACATGCAGAACTTCGATCTCATGAAGGAGATCGGCCGCACCGACAAGGCCATCCTGCTCAAACGTGGTCTGGCCAACACGGTCGAGGAGTGGCTGCTCTCGGCCGAGTACATCGCCAAGGAGGGCAACGAGCGCATCATCTTGTGCGAGCGCGGCATCCGCACGTTCGAAACCGCCACGCGGTCTACCCTCGACCTGTCGGCCATTCCGGTGGCCAAGAACCTGTCGGCCCTTCCGGTCATCGTGGATCCGTCGCACGCGATGGGCCGTCGTGACTTCATCCTGCCCATGGCCCGCGCGGCCGTTGCAGCGGGTGCGGATGGCCTCATCGTCGAGGTGCACCCGGAGCCCGAGCACGCCCTCTGCGACGGACCGCAGCAGATCCGTGCGGCGGACTTCGCGGCCTGGGTGGCCGACGTCGCGCGCGTGGTGGAACTCATGGGCCTAGTGATGGCGGGCGGCGAGCCCGTCCCCGCCGGGGTCTGATGGCCATGACCGGGACGGGTGGCCCGGTCGCCCTTGTGGGCGTCGGGCTCATCGGCGGATCCCTCGGCCTCGCGCTTCGCGCGCTGTCCGGGGCTCCGGAAGTCCGGGGCATCGACCCCAGTGCCGGCGTGCTGGATGCCGCCCTCGCGTGCGGGGCCATCTCCGTGGCATCGCCGGACCTCGCGTCGGCCGTGCGCGGGGCCGAGGTGGTCGTGGTGTGCGCACCGGTCGGGGAGATCCCCGGTCTGGTGCGCGAGGTCCTCAGATTCGCCGACGCGAATGCGGTTGTCACCGATGTGGGGTCGGCCAAGAGTGGCGTGGTCCGTGCGCTTCGTCCCGGGGAGCGAGAGAGGTTCTGCGGCGGACACCCCGTGGCGGGCGGCGAGGGTGCTGGGGTGGGGCAGGCGCGCGGCGACCTCTTTCGTGGGACCACGTGGTTCCTTACGCCCACGGTCGAGACCCGACCGGATCTGCTCACGAGGGTTCACGGAGTGGTCACCGCCGTGGGCGCGCACCCGGTGGCCGTGGACGCCGCGGTCCACGACCATCTCATGGCCCTCGTTTCGCACCTGCCGCACGTCATTGCATCCACCCTCATCCGGCAGGCCGCGACTACGGCTCCCAAAGGGCGCGAGGCACTGCGGTCGGCTGGCCCGTCGTTTCGTGATCTCACACGGGTGGCGGGGGCTAATCCGGCGCTCTGGGCCGACATCCTCCTTGAGAACCGCGATGCCGTTGTGGTCGAGACCCGGCGCCACCGCGCCGAACTGGCCGAGGTGGAGCGTGCGCTCGACCTCGGGGATCGCGAGTGGCTCGAGGGCTTCTTCCGTAGTGCTGCGGACGGGCGTGCGCGTCTCATGGCCGAGGACGATCCCGTCACGGGCGAGGTCGCGCGCGTGGTGGTGGAGATCCCGAATGAACCGGGGGTCCTCTCGGCGATCGCCACGGCGCTCGGACACGCGCATATCAACATCGAGGATCTACACCTCATTCCGGCGCGCCCGGGCGAGCCGCTCGGTTCACTCGAACTCGACGTCCACGGCCCCGATGCCGCGCGTCGTGCCATTGAACTGATCACCGAGCGCGGATTCCGTGTGCGTGGCGATGCGGGAGACGCGGTTCCGCACTGACCGCCCGATTCCGTGCGCAGTCGCCGGATGCACGCGATAAGGAGACACCCATGCCACCCCGAAACGTCGCGAGAAATATGGTTGTCACCCCGGAGGACGCCCTCCCCGGGCGTGCGGAGGAGATCTGGGTTCCCACGGCGCATGCGGTACTCGGGAATCCGCTCCGGCCACCGTTCCCGGATCGCCTCGAGCAACTCGTGGTGGGCATGGGTTGCTTCTGGGGCGCCGAACGACTCTTGTGGCAGATTCCGGGGGTCTGGACCACCGCGGTGGGGTACGCAGGTGGTCACACCCGCAATCCGTTGTACGAGGAGGTCTGCAGCGGGCGTACCGGCCATACCGAGGTGGTGCTCTGCGTGTTCGATCCCGCGGTCACCTCATTCGGCGAGATGGTGCGCGTGTTTTGGGAGGGGCACGATCCCACCCAGGGGATGCGCCAGGGTCACGACACCGGCACCCAGTACCGATCGGCCATCTACTGGACCGGGACACGCCAGCGCGAGTTGGCGGAGGCATCGTGCCGGACCTTCCAGTCGGCGCTCACCGCAGCGGGCCGTGAGGAGATCACCACCGAGATCGCCGAGGCTGGACCCTTCTTCTACGCCGAGCGCCTCCACCAGCAGTACCTCGCCACGAACCCCGACGGGTACTGCGGCCTCGGCGGAACGGGGGTGTCGTGCCCCTGAGGGGTGGCCAACCGTCGGTGAGCGCCTGATGGAGGGGCTCCGGCCACCGCGGCCCCTCGTGGCGGACGACTTCGACGTGGCCCGCGCCGTGGCAACGGAGTGGTTCGGGCATCCCGTGGGGCTCACCCTTCACCGCCTCTTCTTCGATCAGTTGGGCCCTCAGGGTGTATGGCTCGCCCGTCACGACGGGTCCCCGGCGGGCTTCCTCCTCGGGATCATCAGTCAGTCGGAGCCCGATCTCGCCTACGTGCACATGCACGTCGTGGACCCCGTGCTCCGGGGGCAGGGCGTGGGGTCCACGCTCTATCGGGTCTTCGCCGCGCTTGCCGTGGGCGCGGGGTGCACCCGGATCCGCGCCCTCGCCGCACCGCACCGCGAGGGATCGATTCAATTCCACCGGGCCCTCGGGTTCGCCGGTCCTCTGGTGGCGGACTACCTCGGACCGGGTGAGGATCGCATCGTGTTCGAGCGCCCGCTGCCGCTCGCTTAGGCGGGTATGTCCGCCACGAAGTCCGCGATCACCCGGCTGAGGGTGCTGCCGCGCCAGGCCAGTGGGCTGTGCGTGGCGTCCTCCACCACGAACCGGGCCCCCGGGATGATCGTGGCCCATCGCTGCGCGATGTCCATGGGGTGCTCGGGGTCCAGTCGGTCGCGACTGCCCACGATCAGTGTGGGGCAGATGACCGCGCGAAGGGCACGCTCACCGTCGAAGGCCGCATCGGCCGTTGTGCATCGCAGGGCAGTCGCCACGGCGTCGGGGTGCTCGTGCCGCGTAAGGCGCTGCCGCATGACGGTTTGGATTGCCTCGCGGCTCCCGGCGGGAACGCCCGGATCTCCGTAGGCCGCGACGAACCCGTCGGGACCGTCGGCCTCGAGCCCCGTCGCCAAGGCGTCCCATCGCTCGGGTGCGGCGCTTGGGGCGCCGAGGTGCGCCGGGGTGATCGCAACCAGCGCACGGACACGGTCGGGGTGGGCCAGGGCCACCGCCGCGGCCACCGCGGCTCCCATCGACATTCCCACGAGGGTCGCTCGGGACACGCCCCGGTCGTTCATCACGCGTACGGCGTCCTCGACAAGGACGCGGTAGGTGTATCCATCGGTATGGACCGCGGGCGACGACTCCCCGTGCCCACGCGAGTCGTACGCGATGACCCGGTAGCCCGACCGCTCGAGTCCGGTTGATCCGTGTACGACGTAACGGCGGGTGGCAGAGAGCCCGTGAAGCAGCAGAATGGCGGGCCCGACACCGTTGTCGTCACCACGCAGCGTGACTCCGTCTCCCTCGACTGTGAACTCCGTCACGCCGTGTCGCCGAGGAATGCGAGCAGGCTCGTGGCGTGGCGTTCAGTGAACACGGGTCCGATGCCGGGGATGCGCGTGAGTGCGTCGATGTCACGGGGGCGCTGGGTGGCGATCATCTGCAGCGCTCGGTTGGCACACACCGTGTACGCGGGATTGCCGTCGGCCCGCTCCCGACGCCATTCCCGCAGGCGCTCGAACAGGATGCCGTCGTCGCCCACACAGTCGATGGGTTCGCGTGCCTGCGTGGTGGCCCGTGCTCGCCCCGGGACGGCTGGTGAGGTGGCCGCCGCCGGGGCCACGTCAGGGAGGGGGTCACAAATGTCGCAGCATCGGCCCTCGGCACGGCCGGGCGCGACGTCGCCGAAGTGATCGAGGATCGTACGGCGCCGACAGGTGCGAGCATCCACGTACCCCGTGATGGCGCGGTATCCGCTCCATGCTCGGTCAATCGCTTGCCGGGACGCATCGTCAGCCGCTCGGTCCATCTCGGAGTCCATGCTGCGCACGAGTAGCCGGCCCTCCACGCACCCGCCCCGCCCGGGCCACAACTCGATTGCTCCGATGCGCTCGGCCACGGCGAGTGCCAGGCGCCGGGAGTCGTCCCACCGGTCGCGCTCGACGGCGAATGATCCGTTTCCGGTCTCCTCGGTGGCAAGGTTGCGGAGCAGCGCCGCGACGTCAGCGGCCGAGGTGCGGTCGCGCTTCGCGAACTGGATGAGCCGGCCGAGGTCCGCGCGCATGGCCAGCATCACCGCACGCCCGGGCAGTCCGTCGCGCCCGGCGCGACCGGCCTCTTGGTAGTAGCCCTCGAGGGACGTGGGGATGGACCAGTGCCAGACGCCGCGGACGTCGGCCCGGTCGATCCCCATCCCGAAGGCCGTGGTGGCCGCGATGACATCGACCCGACCCGACATGAAGGCGTCCTGGGCACGGTTACGGGCGTCGGCCGACATCCCCGCGTGATACCCGACTGCGGAGAGGCCGCGATCGACGAGGCCCTTGGCCACGTCGTCGGTGGCCCCACGGGTACCGCAGTAGACGATGGCCGGCGTACCCCCATCGGCGTGGAGCCCTGTCAGGAGCGCGTCCCACTTGCGGGCGACGGCACCTTTGCCCCCGAGAGGGATGACGTCGAAGCTCAGGTTCGTCCGGTCGAACCCCGTGCGCATGACCACGGGGTCGCGGAGCCCCAGACGGGCGCTGATCTCCGCAGCGACCTGCGGCGTGGCAGTGGCCGTGAGGGCCATCACGGCCCGAGCGCCCAAGGTTGCCCGCAGTTCGGCTAGCCGCAGGTACTCCGGCCGGAAGTCGTGCCCCCACTCCGCCACGCAGTGGGCCTCATCGATCGCCAGAAGGTCAACCGGGTTGGCGGCCACGGCCTCGGTGAACGAGGCCTGCCCGAAGCGCTCCGGCGCACACAGCACCAGACGCACCGTGCCAGCACGGATGGTCGCGAGTGCCGCGCGGGACTCGTCGGCGGTCTGGGTGCTGGCCATCATGGCAACGGGGAGTCCCGCCGCTGTCAGCTTGGCGTATTGGTCGCTGATGAGCGCGATGAGGGGGCTCACCACCACGGTGAGGCCACCGCTGGCGAACGCGGGTGCTTGGAAGCACAGCGACTTGCCGGATCCGGTAGGCATGATGACGAGGCTGTCGGCTCCCGCGAGCGCGGCAAGGATGGGGCTGTCCTGACCGGGTCTTAGGGTCGTCGCTCCCAACCGCGCGAGCACGTCGCGCAGCGACACAGGGTTGGCGGATGGTCGTTTCCGCCCGTCCGACATGAGCGCATCCCGCCGGGCCGTGAGGTGTCGGACGATGCGCCCGAGGGATGCCCTCCCGTCGGCGTCGGCGGCATGCCAGTCAGCCCGAAGGCCTTCGAGCAGACGGTCGGTGGTGTCCGCCGCCGCCTCATCGACCACACCCGCGATCTCGGCCCATGCGACCAGATCGGCCAGGTCGGCCACGGCGTCAACGGAACGGTCGGGAAGCGCGCTCACGGACAGTCGAGGGTAGCGCCGTCGCCGGACCCCTAAGATTGCAGTGGATGACCAGCCTCACTTTCCGTCCGGCAACCGCCGTCGCGGGCACCGTCGCGGTGCCCGCGGACAAATCCATCACGCACCGGGCGTTCCTGATCGGGGCCATCTCGGATCGCGCCGTCACGGTCGAGAACCCGCTCGACTCCGCCGACACGGCAGCCACGCTCGACGCCGTCCGGCTCCTTGGCGCCGGGGTTGAGGGCGACATCGCGCGTCGCGTCGTCATCACCGGACGGGGTGTACGGGGTCTCACTCCGCCGCCCGTCATCGACTGCGCGAACGCAGGAACACTCATGCGGTTGGTTACCGGCATCCTCGTGGGCCAGCAGGGTGAGGTGACCGTCCTTGACGGAGACGAGTCGCTTCGCGCTCGTCCCATGACGCGCATCATCGAGCCGCTCGCGCGAATGGGGGCCGAGGTCGTGGCATCGGGCGGCGGCACGGCACCGCTCGTCGTACGCCCAGGACGTCCGCTCCGGGGGGTGGTGTACGACCTCCCGGTTGCCAGCGCCCAAGTGAAGAGTTGCATCTTGTTGGCGGGCCTCAATGCCGAGGGCGAGACCTGGGTGCGTGAGCCGGTTCGGTCGCGGGATCACACGGAGCGCATGCTGCGCGCCGCCGGCGTGGATGTGATGGAGCGGGATGGCATGGTCGGCGTTCGCGGGCCGGTTACGTCACTCGCGCTTCCGGACATCCGGGTACCCGGCGACTTCTCGTCGGCGGCGTTCGCCATCGTCGCGGGCGTGCTTGCCGGAGACCCCGCAGTCTGTGTGACGGGCGTCAACCTCAACCCTGCGCGCACCGGACTCCTGGATGTGCTCGCCCGGATGGGCGCCGACGTCACGGTGGCGGCTGGGCCCGATGTGGCCGGCGAGCCCGCGGGGGACATCATCGTGCGCCGTTGCGGGTTGCTCCACGCCACCGAGGTACGCGCCGATGAGGTGCCGTCGATGGTGGACGAGATCCCCCTCGTGGGTCTCCTCGGAGCGTTGGCCGCAGGCACGACGGTGGTGAGTGGGGCGAATGAGCTTCGGGTGAAGGAGAGTGACCGGATCGCTACGGTCGTGGCGCTCCTCAGAGCCATCGGTGCGGATGTCGAGGAGCAGGGCGACGGCTTCGTTGTGCGGGGATCGAAGACGCTTCCCGGCGGCGAGGTGCAGTCCCACGGGGACCACCGTTTGGCAATGCTCGGGGCCCTCGCGGGCATCGTGAGCGTCCGCGGGGTGACCGTGCACGGTATGGACGCCGCCGCGGTGTCGTACCCCGGGTTCGTGGACGACTTCACCGCGCTTGGGGTGGTGACCGGGTGATCATCGCGATCGACGGCCCGGCGGGGGCGGGGAAGAGCACCGTGGCCCGCGCGGTGGCCCGCGCACTCGGGATCGGGTACCTCGACACGGGTGCGATGTACCGCGCCCTCACCCTCGTGGCCCTTCGCACGGGGGTGGCTCTCGACGACGGGCCGGCGCTCGCCGATATGGCCCGTGACCATCCCGTCACCCTCACGAGTGGCGCGGCCGGTGTCCGCGTCGTCATCCGCGGCGATGACGTGACGATGGCGATTCGCGAGTCCGACGTGACCGCCGCCGTATCCGTCGTGGCGGCGTACCCGGACGTGCGTAGCGAGATGGTCGCCCGTCAGCGGCAGGTTATGGAGCATGGGGACTGGGTATGTGACGGTCGCGACATCGGCAGCGTGGTGTTCCCCGGTGCGCAGGTGAAGGTGTTCCTCACGGCCTCGGTGGACGAGCGCGCGCGCCGCCGCCACGCCGAACTGGTGGCCCGGGGCGAGCGGGTAGATCTCCGCGTCGTCCGCGACGACGTGGAGCGTCGCGATCTGGCCGACTCCTCTCGCGCCGCGAGTCCGCTCGTGGTGGCCGATGGTGCCGAGGTTCTCGACACCACGGGAATGCGCATCGACGAGGTGGTCGCCCGTATCGCCGGGATGGCACGGGGGGTGTCGTAGTGACGGTCCACCCGCCCGGACCGGCAGATGCGGTGCGGCACCGGATGTGGTTGTGGTGGATTTCCGCGCACCTGCTCGGGGTGGTGTTTCGCCTGTGGTTCCGCATCCGGGTGCGCGGCACGCACCACGTGCCCCGCACGGGCGCCGTCCTGATCGTGTGCAACCACATCTCGTTCCTCGATCCGCCCATGGTGGGATGGGCCAGCCGCCCCCGAAAGTCGTTCTACATGGCGAAGGCCGAGATCTTCGACGGTGCCCGGAGTGCATGGATGATGTCGTCTTTCGGGGTATTCCCCGTGGCGCGCGGTGGTGTCGATCGCAATGCGGTGCGCATCGCCCGCGACCTGCTGGCCCGTGGCGAGTCGGTGCTCATGTTTCCCGAGGGGACGCGGTCGCGTGATGGCCGGCTGCGCGCGGCCTTCCCCGGAGCGGGTTCGATGGGGCTCGACACGGATGTGGTTATTGTGCCGGCGGCCATCTGGGGGAGTCAGTCGAGGACCGGTCCGGTTCGCGTGGTGTTCGGTCCCCCCGTATCCTCCGACGGGCTCACCGCCGGAACACGCGGTGCGCGTGCGGCCGAACTGACGCGCCGAATGATGGAGGCCATCGCGGAACTGATTCCCGAGGCTGGTGGTCCACCGCAGGTCGTGAATGACGGCGTGCCGAGTCTGGAGAAGGACGCATGAGCGAGGGGGATGAACCCACGGGCCACCCCGACCGGTCGAAGCCGTCGCGCCCAGGCATGCCCGATCGCCCGCGGGGACGGGAGCGCCACGCACCGAAGGGCAGCACGGTGGCCCTTGGGCAGGCGGTGGTGGCGGTCGTGGGGTATCCCAACGTGGGCAAGTCAACGCTGTTCAACCGGCTCACCGGACGACGCGAGGCCGTCGTCGATTCCCGGCCCGGAGCCACTCGCGATCGTCGTCAGGGCGGCGCAGAATGGAACGGCGTGCAGTTTCAGATCCTCGACACCGGTGGCATCGACGATGCCGACGAGTCGTCGCTCGCACGGGACATCTCGAGTCAGGCCGTCCGCGCGATCGACGAGGCCGACCTCATCCTGTTCGTCGTGGACGCGATGGCCGGTGCCACGGCCGGTGACCTCGAGGTCGCCGAGCGCCTGCGCCGCTCGCACCGTCCGGTCATCGTGGTCGCCAACAAGTGCGACAACGAGGACGCCGAGATACGTGCCCAGTCGTTGTGGGGGCTCGGTCTCGGCGAGGTCGTCACGGTGTCGGCGCTGCACGGGCGAGGGGTGGGCGACTTCCTCGACCTGCTGGTGGAGAGTCTCCCCGAGATCGCGGTGGATGACGACGAGGGGGACGACGCGGTCGACCGGATGCCGGCCTTCTGCATCATGGGCCGCCCGAACGTGGGAAAGAGTTCCATCCTCAACGCGCTCCTCGGGGAGGAGCGCATGATCGTCCAAGACCAGCCCGGTACTACGCGCGACCCGGTGGACACCATCATCGAGTGGGATGGGCAGGAGATCGTGCTCATCGACACTGCCGGTCTCCGGCGCCGCGGGCGCATGAGGGAACGCGTGGAGCACTACAGCCAGTTGCGTGCCATCGAGGCCGCCCACCGGGCCGACGTAGCGATCGTCGTGGCCGACGCGACCGAGGGCATCACCGAGGCCGATCTGGCCGCATGCGACCAAGCGGCGCAGGCGCATTGCGCCACGCTGCTCATACTCAACAAGTGGGATCTCGCCACCCCTGACCTCACGGACTTGCGTGGTCGCGTGCGCCGGAAGAGCCGGCAGCACCCGCCCATCGTGGCCTGTTCCGCGGTGACGAGCGAGGGGCTGGATCGCGTCATCCCCGCAGCGCTCCGCCTGTTCGCCAAGAGCCGCAACCGGTTGTCGACGCACGACCTCAACACCACGCTGCGTGCTCTGGCCGCGGAGCGGCCTGGCCCGCGCAAGGGCAATCGCCAACTCTCCATGCGCTTCCTCGTGCAGACGGGCGTCGCCCCACCCATCTTCCGGCTCGAGGTCAACGACCGTGCTCTCATGACCCGCGACTACGGTTTCTGGCTCGAGAACCGGATTCGCGACCGCTTCGACCTCGCGGGTGTGCCGGTGGACATCGAGGTGAGGAGCCGCAGGTGAGCGATGTCGTTGTGGTGGGAGCGGGGGCATGGGGTGCAACGTTCGCCTGCGTCGCCTCGCGTGCGGGTGCCGGGGTGACCCTCCTCTGCCGAACGCCTGAGCAAGCGGCGGTCCTAAGAGACACTCGCCACGACGACGCGCATCTCGGTGATGTCGCTCTTCCCGACGACGTGAGCGTTACCCACCTCGACGACTCGGATCCATTCGTCGACGCCCGCATCGTGGTCATCGCGCTCCCCAGTCGAGCCGTCGGTGTCATGGCACCGATCATCGCGGACCGCCTTCCGGCCGGCGCTGGGGTCCTGTCGCTCACCAAGGGTCTCGAGCCCGGTACCGGTCGCGTTCTGTCGGAGGTCTGGCGCGACGCCCTCGGGGACGACGTGCCCTTCGCCGTGCTCTCGGGACCCAACCACGCCGAGGAGATCTCCCGAGGCCAGCCCGCCGCTGCAGTGGTGAGTGGTGATCCCGCGTTTGCGGCCCGGGTACGGGACGCCGTGTCGGGTCCGGTCTTCCGCGTGTACGTCAACGACGATCTCGTGGGTGTGGAGTTGTGCGGGGCGGCGAAGAACGTCATCGCGATCGCTGCCGGCATGGCCGACGGGCTCGGATTCGGTGACAACTCCAAGGCGGCGCTCATCACCCGGGGGTTGGCGGAGATGAGCCGCCTCGGTGCCGCAGCGGGTGCGAACGACGCCA
Organism: Thermoleophilia bacterium; assembly: GCA_009694365.1. Lineage (GTDB taxonomy): Bacteria > Actinomycetota > Thermoleophilia > Miltoncostaeales > Miltoncostaeaceae > SYFI01. The sequence continues at coordinate 14,956 of SHVE01000013.1, forward strand.
CATTCCGTGGGCTTGCGGGCATGGGCGACCTCATCGCCACGTGCACGAGCCGGCACAGTCGCAACCGCCGGGCCGGGGAGTTGATCGCTCGGGGAATGACCGCCGCCGACGCGGAAGCCAAAATCGGGCACGTGGTCGAAGGGCTCGCCACCGTGCAGGCCCTCCGTTTGCGCGCAGACCGGGCCGGGGTCGAGTTGCCAATCTCTGATCAGGTGGCGGCTGCGATTTTCGAGGGCCGCCCGGTGGCGGACTGCCTCATGAACCTTATGGGGCGTGCACCGGCTGCTGAGGCGTGAACCCGCCGGGTGAGACCTGAACCGAGTCTTTACCGTTTCGTGACGATCAGTCCATCGCGCCCCGTTACCGTCGTCCGTAGTGTGAAGTCCCCAACGAAGGTTTCCCTGAGATGAGATTGTCCACCGCTCGCCGTCGTACGCGTCGTCAGATTATTCCGGCGGTCGTGTTGGCCGTAGTGGGTGTTGCGAGCGGCGCGGTGCTCGTCTCGGGGTGCGGGGATACGGCATCGGCCGGTTCCGCCCCGGAGTCGATCGCCGGGTACATCCCCGCGGAGAGCGCCGTCTATTTCCAGGTGTCCACCGACACCGACGGGGCACAGTGGACACAGATCAAACAGCTCGGGGCACTGTTCCCGGGGTACGCGGCAATGAGTGCGGACTTCGAGGCGGCGTTAGCCCGTGAGGGCGTGGACTGGGACACGGACCTCAAGCCCCTCCTCGGCGAGGCCGTCGCCCTCGCGATCACCGATGTCCCGGGTGGCGCATCGGGCGCCGCCGGGACGGAAACGGCGACGACAGGTGCCGCTGGGACGAGCGCGATGCCGACGAGCCCGGACGGGATGAGCACCGACGGGATGACCACCGACGGGATGACCACCGACGGGATGACCACCGACGGGATGACCACGACGACGCTCCCTGACCCGACGACCACCTACGGCACGAGCACCGACGGAACGGGCATCGGGATGGCGATGGAACCGTATCCGGGGCGAACGAACCCGACGGGCGTCGACGGCACGAGCACCGACGGGACGAGCACGACGACGCCTGGTGCCACCTCGAAGAGCCCGCTGACGATAGGCACGAAGCACGCGATGCTGGCCGTTCTGCAGATCGCTCCGGACGCGATGGCAGACGTGACGGCACTCATCACCGATGACCCGTCGGGACTCACGAAGACCGGGGAGTACCAGGGCGCAACCATGTATTCCGATGCGGCCGTCGACATGAGCGTGGCGGTGGCGGAGGAGAGCCTCATCATCGGGTCGTCAGAGGAGGTGGTACGGCGTTCCCTCGATGCCCATGCATCCGGGGGGGAGGCCGTGTTGTCTGGCGTCGTCCGCTTCAACGATGCGTTGGCCCTCCTCCCCAAGGATGTCTTCGCGATGGCGTACGTCAACCTCGATGTCCTCGGTCTGAGTGCGACGGACGCCATCCCGCAGGTGGGCTCTCTTGTGGGCGACCAGGTGACCGGTGCCGCTGCGATGTCGGTGACCGCTGAGCCGGGTGGACTCCGGATGAAGGCCGTGGTGGTGGATGGCCCGCCCATCTTTGACCAGACGTCATTTGCACCGACCCTCACCCGCCAAGCACCGGCCGACTGCGTTGTCTACATCGGCTTCAACCGCCTCGCCGACACCGTCTCCGCAGCTCTTGCGGCCGCCTCCGAGAGCGGAACCCCCGATACGAAGAAGCAGATCGACGCCCTCACCACGCAACTTCCCAGTCTCCTCGGCGTGAATGGAGATGACCTCCGCAACCTGACCGGAGGTGAACATGCGGTGGTGGTGACTCGGGAGTCGCCCACTCCCGGTGTATCGCTGGCCCTGCGAACAGCCGATGGGGCACACGCAACGAAGAGTCTCACCGCTCTGTCGAAAAGCCTGCCTGCGGTCTTCGCGCAGTTCGGTGGCAGCGACACGGTGATTGGCGACTGGACCACCGTGGACCTCAAGGGCACCACAGGTCGCCAACTGTCCCTCGGGACGTGGGGCGGCATCGTCTGGGGTGTGCGCGGCAACCTCGCCGTTGTGGGCTCCCGCGCATCGGGCGTGGCCAGCGTGCTGGCCCCGCGTGCGGTCGGGACGTCGCTCGCCGCCGCGCCGGCGTTCGGAGATGCTACCCGCGGGATGCCGTCACAGGTGAGTGGTCTCGCGTGGGTGAACATGCGCGAGGTCAGTCGGCTGTTGGCGGCGAATGGCGCCTTCGATGGCAAGGGGGGCGCACGCATGCGTGCCAACCTCGCTCCGATCACCTCCGTCGCGGCGTGGACGACGTCGGGGACGAACCCGACGCTCGAGGTGTTCGTGGGGATGGCCCCCTAACTGCGCGGACCACACACCGTCCGTGACCTGTGCTCGCCGGAGGCCGAGGCCCCTGGCTCTCCGGTCGGAACGTCGGCGGGACCGCACCTTGGGGCCATTCGTCTCGGGTCCGATCCGACGGGGGTTGCACCTCCGAGCGGCATCCGTCGTGTGTGATGGGGGTCTGCCCTGCTGGTAACCTCGCGCGCTGGATCAATTGGCAAGGAGCTGCATGAGCGAGTACCTGTTCACCTCGGAGTCCGTGACCGAGGGGCACCCCGACAAGATCGCTGACCAGATCTCGGACGGCGTGCTCGATTCGATGCTCGCTCAGGATCCGACGGCTCGCGTGGCGTGCGAGACCCTCATCACGACGGGACAGGTGATGATTGCGGGAGAGGTCACCACGACTGCCCAAGTGGACATCCCCGCCGTCGTGCGCGACACCATCACGCGCATCGGATACGTCAATTCGGCCGACGGCTTCGATGCCAAGTCCTGCGGCATTTCGGTGGCGCTCGGCAAGCAGAGCCCCGACATCGCGCAGGGCGTTGACACCGCCCACGAGCGCCGCGTGCAGGGCAAGGAGGACCCGTACGATCAGATAGGTGCGGGCGATCAGGGCCTCATGTTCGGCTTCGCCTGCGATGAGACCCCAGTGTGGATGCCGCTGCCCATCGTCCTCGCGCACGAACTCGCGAAGCGGCTCGCGACCGTGCGCCGCACGTCGCTGTCGTATCTCCGCCCCGACGGTAAGTCGCAGGTGACCGTGCGCTACGACGGGCTGACGCCGGTGGGTGTGGACACGGTGGTCATCTCGAGCCAGCACACCGAAAATGTCGACACCGACCAGTTGCACGACGACATCACCCGTGAGGTCATCCAGCCGGTGCTTGAGGAGTTCGGCGTGTGGACACCGGACGACATCAATCTCCTCATCAACCCGACGGGAAAGTTCGTAGTGGGTGGTCCCATGGGCGACTGCGGCCTGACGGGTCGGAAGATCATCGTGGACACCTATGGCGGCATGGCGCGTCACGGTGGTGGCGCGTTCTCGGGCAAGGACCCTTCCAAGGTGGATCGCTCCGCCGCGTACGCCGCGCGCTGGGTGGCCAAGAACGTGGTGGCCGCAGGGTTCGCCACTCGTGCCGAGGTGCAGGTGGCCTACGCGATCGGTGTTGCGCACCCGGTGTCGGTCAACGTGCAAACGTTCGGCACGGCGACGCGCCCTGAGGAGGAGATCCTCACGTGGATCAATGAGAAGTTCGATCTCCGCCCGGCCGCCATCGTTGAGCACCTCGATCTGCGCCGACCGATCTACCAGACGACCGCGGCATACGGCCACTTCGGCCGCACCGAGCCGGAGTTCACCTGGGAGAGCACGCGAATCGGTGACGAGCAGGCGGGTTGACCCCACCGACGACGGAGCGATCGCCCAGGTCGTTCCGCTCGTCGCCGCGCGTGCCCTCGACCGGGCGCTCGACTACGCGGTGCCGGACGAGCTGCGCCCCCGCGTCGTCCCCGGAGCTCTCGTTGCCGTCGGCCTTGGTCCTCGCACCGTGCTCGGCGTGGTGGTGGGGAGGGACCCCGCGACGCACGATGGGCGCATGGCCCGGGTCGCGGGGGTTGTGGACGCGCCGGTGGTGCCCACCGATCTCCTAGACGTCGCCCGGTGGGTGGCCGGGCGCACCCTCGCTCCACTCGGTACCTGCCTGAAGCTGGTACTGCCGCCGGGTGCCGAGGGTGCTCTTCGGCGCGGCCCGGAGGGCACCTGGCACCTCGGTGCACCAACCGGGCAGGGGCGGCAGCGCATCGTGGCTCGAGTCGTGGACGGGGTGGAGGACCTTGCCGGTCGGCGGGCCGAAGTTCTGCGTGAACTGCGGGCGGGGGGAGGCAGCATGCCCGCTGCGGACTTGGTCACGGTGGCGGCGACGACGATGCTCACGCTCCGGCGCATGGCCGATGACGGGCAGATCGACCTCGTGCGGGAGCGCGACGATGCCCGTGGGCTCGATTGGGCCGGTCCAGCGCCATCGCCGGACGAACCACCAGTACTCACCTCCGCTCAACAGGTGGCCGTGAACCGGATCATCCGGGCGATGGACTCCACAACGGGAGAGGGCCTCCTGTTGCATGGCGTCACCGGGTCCGGCAAGACCGAGGTGTACCTACGGGTCATCGCTGAGGCGCGGGCCCGTGGTCAGACGTCTCTCATCTTAGTTCCGGAGATCGGGCTCACTCCCCAACTGCTCGGGCGGCTTCGCGCGCGCCTTGGCGAGACGGTGGCCGTGTGGCATTCGGCGCTTCCTCCGGCACAGCGGGCAGCGGAGGACCGCCGCATCCGGTCGGGGGAGGCCGACGTGGTGATCGGCGCACGCAGTGCGGTGTTCGCACCGCTCATGAACCTCGGGGTCGTGATCGTGGACGAGGAACACGATGCGTCGTACAAGCAGGACTCGTCGCCCCGCTACGACGCGCGGCAGGTGGCCTACCGGCGTGCAATGGCCTCCCACGCGGCGCTCGTCTACGGCAGCGCCACACCCCGGCCCGAGGCCTGGCACGCGCTTGAGCGCATCACCCTTACGGAGCGCGCTGATGGTGCGACGTTGCCGCCGATCGACGTGGTGGACATGCGTACCCAGCCCCCCGGACCGGTGTCGCGCCCGCTGCAGGCGGCACTTCAGGCGGCCGGGGAGCGTGGCGAGAAGGCGATCATCCTGCTCAACCGGCGAGGATTTGCCCGTACCACTCTCTGCCGGTCGTGCGGATGGATCGCGCGGTGCCGCGACTGCGATGTCCCCATGATCCTCCATCGCGCGGGCGGGGGCGACCTCGTGGTGTGCCACCACTGCGGGCAGGAGCGCATTCCCCCCACCACGTGCCCCGCGTGTCGGTCGGTGGACGTCGGCCGACAGGGGTCCGGAACCCAAGCGCTCGAGGAGGCCCTCGCCGCCGTGGTGCCCAACACCCGCCTCGTGCGGCTCGACGCCGACAGCGCTGCCCGCCCCGGTGGCATCGTGGGCTTGCTTAAGGAGTTCAACCGGCCGGGCCCGGCGATCCTGCTGGGTACGCAGATGGTGGCGAAGGGTCACGACCTGCCGATGGTGACCGTTGCGGGAATCCTCGACGCCGACGCGGGCCTTCAACACCCCGACTTCCGTGCGGAGGAGCGCACGTTCTCGTTGATCGTGCAGTTGGCGGGCCGCGCGGGTCGGCGCAAGGGTGAGCCCGCGCGAGTCGTGGTGCAGGCGTGGGAGCCCGCCGCGCGCGCGGTACGCCTAGGCGCGGCCCACGCGGTGGAGGAGTTCGTTACCGGTGAGATCGCACGTCGGGAATCGCGGGGGATGCCGCCGCACGGACACCTGATCCGAATCGTCGTGGAGGGGGAATCGGCGTCTCGGGTGGGGGAGGTGGCCCACGAGTTGGCGGACGCCGTTGCCGATTGCGACCCGTCCATCGTGGTGCGGGGTCCGTCGCGACTCCATCGGCTGCGGGGCCGCACGCGACGCGCCATCCTTCTCCAAGCGCCGCTGTCGTCCACCCTCACTGCCGCGGTACGTCACGTGGCTTTGGCCCCGCGTGGCCCGGCATCGCGCACGGGGGTGAGGATCGGCATCGACGTCGATCCGCAGGAGACCTGACACCGCCCCACGATCCCGCTAGCCTGCCCCGGGCCAGCACCCCGACCCGAGGTTCTCCCGATTCCCGTCCCGCGCCTGTTCGTGTCCCCGTCCGAGCCCCGTGCTCAGTGGACCCATGTCCTCGCGTCCGTCCTCGCCCTCACGTCGGCGGACCACCGTGTCGCGCTCATGCGCGACTTCCTCGACGAGGATCTCCCCGACATCGGGAACGCCATCGTGCGCGAGTTCGCTCCGGCCGGTGACGACGTCATCGACATTGTCGTCCAGGATCGCGACAAGGCGTGGGCCCTCGGCATCCAGACCACCCTCGCGTTCCAGAGTGACACTCAGGCCCGGCTGAGTCGCGCGGCGGGTGCCCTCGAGGGTTACGGCCGCGTGATCGTGATGGCGATCACCGCCGATCGCACGTCGGGTCCGGCGATCTCGGGCGCGTGCTCCGAGGGCATCGACGCCCGCCACTCGTCGTGGTTGCGCGTGCGCGACTGGATTCAGGAGCGGCCGGAACGGGGTCGGGCCCATGGTGTCGACTTCGCGGTGCTGCAGCAGGCGGAGTACCTCCTCACTCCGAACGTGGCCGAGCTCTATCGCCTCGAAGACATCGTTCCGATCGTTCCGGTGGAGGCCCGTGAGGCCGTCACGGCCGCGTTCTTTGGCCTCAACGATTTGTCACCTGCCCCGCGCATCGACCAGCACAGCGATGGCGCAACCGCGGTCTTCCCGCGTACCGGTGATCCGTGTGTCGAACTCGTCATCCGTGGTGGCTCGGCGAGCGTGGTGCTGAACGCCGACGGCGGCCCGGGGATGACCACCACCGACCGCCCCGGTTGGGGCGCACTCGCCATCGGGTCGGACGCTGACTGGGACCTCGCTTCCTCGTGGGGGCTCGCTGCGGCGCGACGCCTGCTCCCGCGCAAGCGGTAATCGGTTCACTGGGCACGCCGGACCCTCCGGACGTGGTACCGGGAGTCCTGTCCGTGGGCGGGTTTGCCCACTTCGTCACATCGGTCCGGTCCCGATGGGGTCGGCCGGGCACCGGCAACCCGGTGGTACCCTGAAGCCATGTCGCGACGTTCCTTCGATGACGCCGAGCGCGAGGCGGTTCGCCTTGCCGCGCTCGAGCACATCCGCCAGTACGGCGATCCCTGTCTGCGCACCACCGCGGCACGCATCGAGGTGTTCGACGATGCCCTCGTGCGCGAGGCGAGTGAGATGGTCCGGCTCATGGACGAGGGGCGCGGCTGCGGGTTGGCAGCCCCACAACTCGGGCGCCTGCATCGGCTGATCGTGGTACAGGCGTCGGACGAGAAACCCGTGCATGTGCTGGTCAACCCCGAGATAATCTCCCGCAGCGAGGATGAGGAGATCGGTCCCGAGGGGTGCCTGTCGCTCGGTGAGGTGATCGTGGACGTCTCACGTGCCGTCGCGGTGCGCATCCGGGCTCAGGATCTGAATGGCACGGGGTTTGAGGCGGACCTTGAGGGGTTCGGTGCCCGTGTGGTGCAGCATGAGATCGATCACCTCGACGGCATCCTGATTCTCGACCGGGCCACGTCCGAGGACCGTCGGGCCGCCCTCGCGGAGCTTCGCGAGTCGCTCCTCGCGCGCGCCTGATCACCGTTATATGAGGGTCATCTTCGCGGGGAGTCCCGCCTCTGCCGTACCGGTGCTCGAGGCGCTGCTTGCGTCGCGTCACGAGGTGGTGCTGGTGGTCACGCGTGAGGACCGTCCCCGCGGCCGCCGTGGAACCCCGGTGCCCACGCCCATCGGCACGGTGGCCGTCGAAAAGGGCATCGCGACCCTCACGCCGACATCCATCAACACCCCGGACTCCCTCGCCGCACTGCGCGCGGTCGATGCCGACGTTATCGCGGTGGCCGCGTTCGGCCAGATTCTGGGGGACGAGGTGCTCGGGGGGTGGCCGTGTATCAACGTCCACTACTCCCTTCTACCGGCCTACCGCGGTGCCGCACCGGTCGAGCGGGCGCTGATGGACTGCTGTGAGGAGGTGGGCATCACGATCATGCAGATGGATGCCGGCCTCGACACGGGTCCGATCATTGAGCAGGTCCCGGTCGCGCTCACGGGCGATGATGACGCCGGGGGCCTGCTCATGACGATGGCCGCGACCGCTGGCCCCGCGCTCATCCGCGCGCTGGACGCTGTGGAGTCCGGCACGCTCGTCGTCACACCCCAGCCCGACGAGGGCGTCACGATCGCGGCCAAGATCACCCGTGACGATCGGCCCATCGATCTCACGCGCACGGCCGCGCAGATCGCCGGGCAGGTACGGGCGCTGTCCCCGCACGTTGGTGCAACGATTGTCATCGACGGCGTGCCCGTCACGGTCTGGCGCGTGGGACCGGTGCCCGACACCGCAGCGCCCGGACTGGTGCGGGGCGACGGACGCCTCATTCTCGGCACGGCGAGCGGTGCACTCCAAATTCTGGAGATCCAGCCATCCGGCACGGTACGTATGCCGGTCGATGCATTCCTGAGGGGGTACCGCGGTGAACTCACGCTCTCGACCTAATCACGAGCGTGACGAGCACGCCCCGGTGTCACCGGCGAGGCGGCTCGCGCTCGGCGTGCTCCGCCGTGTGGACGACGGCGCGTACGCCGACCGCGCCCTGCACGCGGAGGCCACGCGGTCACGGATCCTGCCCCGGGATCGCCAGCAGGCGCAGCGTCTGGCCTACGGTGCCGTGCAGATGAGACGTCTGCTCGACTGGTTGATCGACGGCGCTGCCGATCGACCCGAGCGGATTGAGCCGGGTGTGCGCAACGTTCTGCGCATCGGTGTCTACGAGATTGTCTTCTCCGACGGAACCCACGACTCGGCGGCGGTGGATCAGGCGGTGAGCATGGCCTACGCCCTGCCGGGCCCGCGCGGGCGGGGTCCGGCGCGTGCGGGTCTGGTCAACGCTGTGCTCCGGCGCGCGGCGGCCGAGGGGCCGCAGCGCATCGCTGCGCTCGGGCCCAACGACGTGGCGCTGCGTACCTCGTTTCCCGATTGGATCGCCGCCGGCCTGGTCGCATCGCTTGGAGCGACGGATGCTGAGGCCGTCATGCGGGCCGCGAACGAATCGAGCGAGTCCGCCATCCGCTGGAACACCCTCATGGGGCCACGCGAGGCCGTGGAGAGTGAACTTCCGGCGTGGCACGGGGACGCACTCCTCCCCGAGGCGATGGTGCTGGAGTCGCCCTTCGCCCTCGAAGACTCCGACGCCTTCGCCGCGGGGCGCGTGATGGCCCAGAGCCGGGCGTCGATGATTCCTGCCCGGGCGGTGATGCCGCGCGCCGGGGAGCGGATCCTCGACATGTGCGCCGCGCCGGGGGCCAAGGCGACCCAACTGGCGGCCCTCGCCGACGGGGGCGCCGAGATCGTCGCCGTGGAACTGCACTCCGCACGCGCGGCGGTTCTGCGCGAGGTGGCCGACCGCATGGGCGCCCGCATCACGGTAATCGAGGGCGACGCGCGGGAGGTGGACATCCCCGGTGGCCCGTTCGATGCGGTGCTCGTGGACGCGCCGTGTACCGGCACCGGCGTGTTGTCGTCGCGACCCGATGCTCGGTGGCGACGGCGCGAGGAGGCGCTCGCGCCGCTCGTGGAGATTCAGATGGGACTGCTCGCCCGTGCGCTGACGGTGGTGAAGCCCGGCGGGCGGGTGGTGTACTCCACGTGCTCGTTGCTCCGGGTCGAGAACGAGGACGTCGTGCGGGCGTCCGGGGCGGACGTGGACGACCTCACGCAGGAGTTCCCGGGCATGCCGTCACCGGACCTTCCGGGGACTCTTCGCCTGCAACCGCACGTGCAGGGTACCGACGGGTTCTTCGTCGCGCGGTTGATCGGCCGATAACCTCCGGACATGCCGCAGATGCCCGCCAGTCCTGCCGTATGCCCCTCGCTCATGTCCGCCGACGCGCTACGGCTCGGCGATCAGGTGGCGTTGCTTCTCGACGCTGGAGCACGTGTGTTCCACATCGACGTGATGGACGGGCGCTTTGTGCCCAATCTCATGATCGGCACCGAGACCACACGCGGTGTCGCCGGGCAGGTACAGCCTGCGGGCGGGCTCGTGGATGTGCACCTCATGGTGGAGCGCCCACGCGATGCCGTCGGGTGGTACGCACCGTTCGCCGACATGATCAGTATCCACATTGAGGCCGACCCGCACCCGCACCAGTTACTCACCGAGATCCGGGCGAACGGGTGCCTCGCGGGCCTCGCCATCAACCCCGGCACACCCCTCGAGACCGTCCTTCCCCTCGTGGAGCGTCTCGACTACGTCAACTGCATGGGGGTGAACCCTGGTTTCAGTGGCCAATCGTTCATCCCCGAGACCCTCGCGCGGATCACGCGCCTACGCGCGGCGTTGCCGGACCACGTCCTCATCCAAGTGGATGGCGGCATCGGGCCCGCGAATGCCGCCGCGGCCCGTGCGGCGGGCGCCGACCTCGTGGTGTCCTCCTCGGCCATCTTCTCAAGCGTGGACCCGGTCGCGGCCTATCGCGACCTCGTGGAGCGAGTCGGCGCGGCATGACCCTGTCGGGGCGCCCCACCGCGGCCGAGTACCACCTCCTTATCCGTGCCTGCGAACTCGCCGAACGCGGACGGGGCCGTGTGAGCCCCAATCCGTGCGTGGGCGCGGTCATCGCCCGTGACGGGGTAATCGTGGGGGAGGGGTGGCACGCCGGGCCCGGGCAGGCGCATGCCGAGCCCGCCGCAATCGCGGCGGCGGGCGGCGCGGCGTCCAGTGCAACCCTCGTGTGCACCCTCGAGCCCTGCTCACACACCGGGCGCACCGGGCCGTGTACCGAGGCCATCATCGCGGCGGGGGTCGCCCGGGTGGTCATCGGTGCGCTCGACCCGCTCGAGCGCACCCGTGGGGAGGGCGCACGGATCCTTGCCGAGGCCGGTATCGAGGTGGTGGTGGCGGACGGTGAGGATGCCGCCCGTGCCCGCGCCGTGGCGTCGCCGTTCCTCACCTGGGCCGTCTTGGGACGCCCGGAGGTGACGCTGAAGATGGCGGCATCGCTCGATGGGCGCGTGGCCACGCGCACGGGCAGCACCCGGTGGATCTCGAGTCCCGAGGCACGCGCCCACGTGCACCGCCTCCGGGCGGACATGGACGCCGTGGGCGTGGGTATCGGTACCGCCGTGGCGGATGACGCCATGCTCACCGCGCGCGACGTGGCGATTCCCGAGGGCCGCGTCGCGACGAGGGTGGTGTTCGACCCGCGTGCGCGCCTGCCACTCACCTCCGCACTCGCCACCACGGCCCTCGAGGCCCCCGTGACAGTGCTGGCGGGGTCCGAGGCCGACGGCGCCCACATCGAGGCTCTCCGGGCCGCAGGGATCGATGTGGAGGTGGGTCCCACCCCGCATGGCGCCGGTTTCCTGGCCGACGGGCTCGACGCTCTCGGCCGCCGTGGAATTCAGTCGATCCTCATTGAGGGCGGCCCCACGATCGCCGGTGCTCTGCTCGAGGCGGGTTTGGTGGATGTGCTCGCGTGGGTCGTCGCACCAATCGTCATCGGCGGCGACAGCGCTCCGGTCGCCGTGCGGGGGGTGGGGGCCGATCAGATCACCGACGCCGTACGCATCCGGTCACCGCGCGTGGAGCGCCTCGGCGATGACGTGCTGATCACGGGACGGCTCCGGCCGGTCCCCGGAGGAGACTGACCCGTGTTCACCGGACTCGTGGAGGAGACGGGCACCGTGCGGGAGCGCATGCGCACCCCTGCCGGCGCCCGACTGGTTATCGGTTGCGACGCCGTGTACGAGGGGCTTGCCATCGGTGATTCGGTCGCCGTCGATGGGGTGTGCCTCACTGTGGTGGGGACCCGCGACGGTGCGTTCGACGTGGACTGCGTGGCGGAGACCCTCCGCCGCACGTCGGTGAGTGACCGGCAGCCGGGCGATACGGTGAACCTCGAGCGCGCGATGCGACTCGGTGACCGTCTGGGTGGGCACATCGTGCAGGGCCACGTGGACGGCACGGGGGTGGTGCGCGCGGTCATTCCCGAGGGGGAGGGCGTCCTGATGTCGGTTGAGTGTTCCGACGCCGTGCGGCGCTACGTCGTGGAGAAGGGAAGCATCACGGTGGACGGTGTGAGCCTCACGGTCGCCAGTTGTCAGCCCGACGGCTTCACCGTCGCACTCATCCCTCACACGATGCAGGTCACGACCCTCGGACCCGACCACTTGGGCCGTCGGGTCAACCTCGAGACCGATGTGGTGGCAAAGTACGTTGAGGCGCTTCTCCGCCCGTACATCCCCGAGGGAGACACACCCTGAGTACCACCTCATCACCCTTCGCCTCCATCGAGGAGGCGATTGACGACATCCGCAGCGGCCGCATGGTCGTGGTGGTCGACTCGGAGGACCGGGAAAACGAGGGCGACCTCGTGATCGCTGGTCAGTTCGCCACCCCGGACGCCGTGAACTTCATGATCACGCACGGCCGCGGTCTCGTCTGTCTGACCCTCACGGAGGAGCGCACCGAGCAACTGGGCCTCGCACAGCAGGTGCGCCGGAACCAGACCCCGTTGGGCACGGCCTTCACGGAGTCGATCGAGGCCCGTGAGGGCATCACCACCGGTATCAGCGCACCCGATCGGTCGCGCACCATCATGGTGGCCATCGACCCCGACTCCACGCAGTCCGACCTTGTCAAGCCCGGGCACGTCTTCCCTCTCCGTGCAAAGCCGGGTGGGGTACTCGAACGCGCGGGCCACACCGAGGCCGCGGTGGACCTTGCGCGCATGGCGGGCCTCATCCCGGCCGGCGTCATCTGCGAGATCATGAAGGACGACGGCAGCATGGCGCGAGTGGACGATCTTGTGGGATACGCCGAGCAGCACGGCCTTCGCATGATCACCATCACGGATCTCATCGAGCACCGTCGTCGCACCGAGCGCCTCATCGAGCGCGGCGCTGCGGTGCGGCTTCCCACTATCTACGGCGAGTTCACCGCCGTGGGGTACGCGTCGCTTATCGACGGCAAGCACCACATGGCGCTGGTCAAGGGTGATGTGGACGGGAAGGACGACGTGCTGGTGCGCGTGCACTCCGAGTGCCTCACCGGTGACGTGTTCGGATCGCTGCGCTGCGACTGCGGCGGCCAACTCGACGCGGCTCTCCGGATGATCGCTGACGAGGGACAAGGGGTCCTGCTCTACATCGCCCAGGAGGGACGCGGCATCGGCCTGCTCAACAAGTTGCGCGCGTACGAGTTGCAGGACTTCGGGCATGACACCGTCGAGGCCAACCTCGCGCTCGGATTCCCCCCGGATCTGCGCGACTACGGAATCGGCGCCCAGATTCTCGTGGACCTCGGCCTCACGTCCATCCGGCAGCTCACCAACAACCCCAAGAAGATCGTGGGTTTGAAGGGCTACGGGCTCACGGTCGTCGAGCGCGTTCCCATCGAGGTGATTCCGGGCGCCGAGAACGTCCGCTACCTCCAGACCAAGCGCGACAAGCTGGGGCACATGCTCCACCACAACGGGCTGGACCTCGGCCCGGACTCTGAACCGCCCCGGGTTTCGTAGGCACCTTGATCTCGCTCTACAGTCAGGTGGTCTGAAGTGGTGTAACCGGCTCGTCGGCGTTAGGCAGCGCCCTGCGGTGGCTCTCGGACGGGGTCCCGCAGCACAGCCCATGCAAGGTCATCGGTGGACTGCCGCTGCGTTGCCGAGGTCCCAATGGGGTGCCACACCAGCATGAGATCCACACGCCGACGCCGTCCCTCGACCCGGATCGGGACATTCCCGTGGAGGGCCTCCGATTTTCGGCGTCTGGTCGGTCGTGTTGAGAATCCCCGCGCAGCGCGTGGGGATCGAACGGGTTTCCTCGAGTGGTCACACCGTTCGTGGGGACGACACCTGAGGTCATGATCGGGACGGCGGTTCCGCCGATGACGACGGTCGGCGGGAGGAGGGTGACAATGGGGCCGACGGACGGCCCGTGGCGACGGCGCACCCGGTCGGATTAGCCGAGAGGGATCCTTACCGGCACTCCGTGAATCGTCCCGGTGTAGGCGCGCTCCCCCCCACGCGCGAGGAATAGCGTGCCGTCGTAGGCGCCCGGACCATCGACGGCGATTGACCCCTGGAAGGTGGTGCCGTTGAAGCGCAGGGTTCCGGTGATGCGCACGTTTCTCACCGCGCTGAAGCGCAAGAACCGGATTCGCGTTGAGAACGGGTCGAGGGGGTGGGCCAGCCCGCCGCGTATCCCGGGGAGGGCAGACAGACCCGAATCGAGCGCGGCGTCCATGGACCGTATGCCATCCCGGATCGTGAGCCTCGCCGCGTGTGCCACACGCCCGGCGGTCCCGGGGGCCCCCGACGGGGAGACCTGCGCGAGCGTTGCGGGGGGAACGGCGATGGGCACGATGGGCGGTACCTCGCGGTTGCACGCCGCGGTCGACGGGGTGCCACCGTTGAGGAGGCGCGCCATCTGGGATCTGGCACAGGAATAGGAGTAGAGGAGCGAGTGCCCTCCGCCGGGAGCCACCACTATGGTCGCCGAGGGGGAGCGGGCCGCCACGGCCCGGGCTGACTCGATGGGGGTACGCATGTCCTGTCCGCCCGCGAAGAGGACCGTGGGGACCGCGGGCAATGGTCCGGCCGTGAGCGGGTCCGTTGCCGCATCCGGCCACGGGGCACACGTCGCGACGGTGGCGTCGGCCAGCACGTTGTCGATGCCGAACGGGGCGAACGCGGCGGCGCCGGTGGCAGTGGCGGCGGCGTGGGCCAGTCCACTGCGCTCGGCGACGGGCGTTGTGGATGTCCACGGCAGGGCGGCGTCCGCACACATGGTCGCGTAGTAGAGGGCGGTGGAGATCTCGGTCGGCGGCGTCCAACTGCGCGCGGCCACGAAGGTTCTGAGGCGCATGAGCGGGGCCGGGTCGCCCTGTCGCGCGGCGTGAGCAGCGCCCGGCCACAGCGCCCGGAGCGTTGTGCTCAAGTCTCCCTCTATGAGGATGTAGGGGAGGTCATCCTGGGATCCCGGTCCACCGAGCACGTCCCCGGTCACTCGTCCCCCGCCGGTCGTGCGGTTGCCGCGAATGGGACGTGTGCGGCTTACGGCCACGAGCGCGGCGATGTCGCCCACGGGGTCCGTAGTGATCCCGGCGCAGTGCCGCTGGGCGCACAGATCGGTGAGTACACGTCGTACGGAGCCGAAGGGTCCGGTGTCGAGGCCGGTGAACCCGGCGGGGTCGATGACCGAGTCGAGGACGATGTGCGACACGCGCGTGGGGTACGCCTGTGCGTAGGCTTGGGTGACGTAGGTACCGTACGAGATGCCACCGAGCGCCATGGTGTTCACGCCCATCGCGTTCCGCAGGTCCTCAAGGTCGAACACACTCTCGCGCGTGCCGAAGAAGGAGCGACGCGGCCCCACCTCATCGGCGCAGTGGGCCACCTCGGCATTCGACCACGTGGATGACCGTGCGTCGAGTGCGGAGCACCGCAGCGCGCCCTGGCCGGTACCTCGCTGGTCGAGCATCACGTAGTTCCACCCGGGAACGCTCTCGGCAACCGGATCGTCGGTGGCAATGGGCGTGCCGGCCTGTCCGGGGCCGCCGGCCAGCAGTACCAGAGTGCCGCGCAGAGGACGGGTGGCACGCCTGCGCTCCACGTGAAGCGGGAGCGAGTCACCGGACGGGTTCGAGTGGTCGAGAGGGACCACGAGCGTGCCGCACTCGATTCCCGGGCGCTTCGCGCAGGGCGCGAACGCGATGGACGCGGCGGATGCGCTGCCGGTCCACGCCACCAGTAGGGCCGCTGCGATGGCGGCAGGAGCGGCAAAGCGGTGGGGGACGGTCACGAATCGAGTGTGGCACACCGCGGAAGCGGTCCGGTCCGACCGACCCGGCGCGTACCCTTACGCGTAATGGCACGTACCGATCCCGCCCCGTCCGCTGAGGTACTTACGGTGCCCGACGTCCGTATTGCGGTTGTCGTCGCCCGTTTTCATCGCGGTATCGCCGAGGCACTGCTCACCGGTGCGCGGGATCGTCTGGCGGAGAGCGGGGTACCCGCCGATCATGTGGACGTGGTCTGGATCCCGGGTGCGTACGAGGCCCCAGCCGCGGCTCAGGCTCTCGCCGTGACGGGTCGCTACGCGGCCGTCATGGCGCTCGGTGCGGTCATTCGCGGCGAGACGCCGCATTTCGACTACGTCTGTGATGCCGTCGCGCACGGACTTCAGCGTGTCGCGCTCGACACGGGCGTTCCGTGTTCATTCGGAATCCTGACGTGCGACACCATGGCGCAGGCCGAGGCACGCGCGGGTGGCGACAAGGGTAACAAGGGGCACGAGGCCGCCGATGCGGCCGTCGCCATGATCACCCTAGTGGCGTCCGCCCGGGCGATGGCCCGAGCCGACGCGAGCCGGTCTTAGATCCCGGAGACGACCTTCTGCACCTTGCCGGCCTTGAGGCAGCGGGTGCAGACGTAGGCACGGGTCGGCGTGCTGCCGATGATGATGCGGATCTTCTGGAGGTTGGGGTTGAAGCGACGGGGGGTCGCGCGCATGGAGTGACTGCGGTTGTTCCCGAAGGACGGACCCTTGCCGCAGGAGGTGCAAACCTTCGCCATGTCGACCGATTACCTCACGTAGGGGAAATGGAGCGGCGCAGACCGCCGCGATCCGGGCACGATGCCACAACCGGGGCGGGAGTTCCAGCGTGACCGGCGCCGAGGGCGCGTTCGGTCGGGTGCGCGCATCGGCGGCCGAGGGTGCCCGACCGCATCATCCGGGGAGCACATGGTGGGATCGTCCCCTCACGGACCTTCCCGGCGTCGGACCGGCAACGGCGCGCCGGGCAGAGGAGATTGGCATCAGGTGCATCGGCGAGTTGGCCGAAAACCTGCCGACCCGGTACCTGGCCTACGACAGCGCACGCCCGGTGGGCGAACTGGCGGACGGGGAGGAGGCCACCGTGCATGTGGTGCTGGACCGCATCGTGGTTGTGCCCACGCGCAGGCGGGGGTTGAAGATGGTGCGCGCGCGGGTTCACGACTCCTCAGGGCACATCGACGCCGTCTGGTTCAACCAGGCTTACCTCGCGGGCGCGCTCGTGGAGGGCGATGAGATGATGATCCGGGGCCACGTTGCGCTTCGACCGCAGCGGCAGATTCGAGTGAAGACGCACGAGGTGGTGGGCAGCGGGGCGTCTCTGGGGCTGCACACCGAGGGGCTCGTACCGGTGTACCCGGCCACCGAGGCGCTGCCAGCCCGTCGGTTGCGCGAACTCGTGGATGCCGCCCGCCCGGTGTTCCGGGCGGCCCCGGAGATCTTGCCGCAGTGGATTCGCGCCCGGGTCAACGTGGCCACCCGTGCCGATGCGCTGTCGGCTATGCACTTTCCGCGCACGGCGTCCGACTCACGGGTGGGCCGTCGTCGGCTCGCGTTCGAAGAGCTCCTCGTTCTGCAGTTGGGTCTCGTCGCCGTGCGGCGGTACCAGGAGACTGCCCGTCGGGCTGCGCCGCTCGTCGGGACCAGAGTCATTACCGGTGCGATGCGCGCGGCACTGCCCTTCACCCTCACGAGGGAGCAGGAGCGCGTGATACGCGAGATCGCGCGCGACCTCGCGCGCCACCAGCCCATGCGACGGCTGCTCCAAGGGGAGGTGGGGGCTGGCAAAACGGTGGTGGCGGCCCTCGCCTGTGCGCAGGCGGTAGAGGCCGGGGCTCAGGCCGCAATTCTTGTACCCACCGAGACCCTGGCGGAGCAGCACCTGCGCACCCTCGACACGCTGCTCGCGCCGGTGGGGATCACTCCCGTGCTCATCACAGGCAACGTGCCGAAGGCCGAGCGCGAGCGGCGCGAACTCGCCGTCGCGTCCGGTACCGCGTCCGTGGTGGTGGGCACGCAGGCGCTGCTGGTGGGTGGCGTGGGGTTCCATCGCCTCGGGCTGGTGGTCGTGGACGAGCAGCACCGGTTTGGCGTGGAACAGCGACAGGCACTGGCCGAGCAGGCGGTCGAGGGTACGGACGCCGCGCACATTCTGTACATGACCGCCACGCCCATCCCACGAACTCTGGCGCTCACGGCGTACGGCGACCTGAGTGTGTCGGTGATCCGTGGTCGGCCGCCCGGGCGCCAGGACGTCCCAACCCGCTGGATGGGGGACGATCGGCGTGAGGAGGCCTACGACGAGATTCGCGCCGAACTACGGCGCGGGCGTCAGGCCTACGTGATCTGCCCGCTGGTGGACGACAACGAGGCGGGTACTCCCGCTCGTTCGGCCGTGGCCGAGGCCGAGCGTCTGGCCGCCGGCCCGTTCAGTGCCTTCCGCGTGGGGCTCGCGCACGGGGCGCAGCGTCCGGACGATCGCCGGGCCGCGATGGCGGCCTTCGCCGCGGGCACGACCGACGTACTGGTGGCCACCACCGTGGTGGAGGTGGGAATCGATGTCCAGAACGCCACGGTAATGGTCATCGAGGACGGGGACCGGTTTGGCCTCGCACAGATGCACCAGTTGCGTGGCCGCGTGGGTCGTGGCGAGCATCCCGGCCGGTGCATCGTGTTCGCGGAACCGAAATCGGACGAGGGTACCCGTCGCCTCGAGGCCCTAGTGCAGACCAACGATGGATTCCGGCTGGCCGAAATCGACCTCGACATCCGCGGCGAGGGCAGCATCCTCGGCCTCCGGCAGTCCGGCCCAAGCGACCTTCGGTTCGCACGCCTGTCGCGTGACCGCCGCACGCTGGTCGAGGCACGCCACATCGCCAAGGCCACCCTGCAGCGCGACCCGTCCCTCGCTCAGCCAGAGCACGTGCTTCTGGGCGAGGCCGTCCGCGTGGCGTTTCCGGACCTGCCACGACTGCTGGACGGCTGATGCGGGTCGTCGCCGGGGAGTTCGGTGGGCGCCGCCTGATTGCCCCCACGGGGGCGAGCACGCGCCCGACATCGGATCGCGTCCGCGAATCGCTGTTTCAGATCCTCGGGACTCTCGACGGGCACCGGGTCCTTGACCTCTTTGCGGGATCCGGCGCACTGGGGATCGAGGCGTTGTCGCGCGGGGCGGCCACGCTGGTGGCGGTGGACGACGACCGGGGCGCCGTGGAGGCCATCCTCGCCAACGTCTCCGTGCTTGGGCTCGGTGAGCGGGTGCGGGTGGTACGGCGAGGATGGCGCGCGGCGCTCGAGGCCGACGCACAGGCGGGTGCCACGTACGACCTAGTGCTGGCGGATCCGCCCTACGCCATCCTCCCTGTTATCGCCGATGAGCTGTGGCCGAGAATCTGCGCCGTTCTCGTGCCAGGTGGGACGATCGTGCTGGAACACGCCCGTGGTGCGATCATTCCCCGGGACGGGACCCACGTCGTGGGTGTCGAACGGGAGATCACCCGTAGGTATGGTGACACGGAGATCACGGTGATCTGGACGCTGGGAGAAGGAACATGAGCGCAACAGGGCGAATCGCCATATATCCGGGTACGTACGATCCGGTCACATATGGTCATCTCGACGTCGTGGAGCGGGCAGCGCGCCTGTTCGACGTTGTCGTCGTATCCATTGCAGAGGGCTCAACTACCAAGCAGCCCCTCTTCACCGCCGAGGAACGAAAGGCCCTCGTGGTAACAAGCGTCGAACATCTGGAGACCGTCGAGGTTCGTGGCTTCAACTGCCTGGTGGCCGACCATGCCCGTGAAGTGGGTGCGGTGGCGATCGTCAAGGGCGTGCGAACCGCCGCGGACTTCGAGTACGAGACCCAGATGGCACAGTTCAATCGACGTCTCGGCAACGGAATTGAGACCGTTCTCCTGCCCGCTTCCCCGGAGTGGGCATTCCTGAGTTCCTCCGGCTGCCGTGAGGCCGCCGCGTGGGGTGCATCCGTCGACGAGTGGGTTCCCCCGCACGTCGCCGAGGCACTGAGGGACCGCATCGGCCGCACTGCCTGACAAAGGACGATCAATGGATGTTCTCGCGCTCATCGACAAGCTGGACGACCTCGTGCACAACGCGCGCGCGGTGCCCCTGACCGATCAGGTACGCATCGATCGCGAAGCCGTGTACGAGTTGCTCGACCAGATGCGTTCCACGATCCCCGAAGAGATCAAGCAGGCGCGGTGGATTGTGAAGGAGCGACAGGAGATGCTGGCCGAGGCCAAGCGCGAGGCCGATCGCCTCGTTACCGAGGCCCGCGACAAGGCCGAGCGCCAGGCGTCCGACCAGGAGGTCGTGAAGTTGGCGGAGCGACAGGCCGCCGACCTTCTCGACGAGGCCCGCATGCGCGAGCGCGAGGTGCGTCTCGGTGCCGAGGACTACGCGGATGAGGTGCTGGAAACGCTCGAGGTCAACCTCGAGAAGTTCACCAGCGCCGTGCGCCGTGGCCGGGAACGCCTGCAGGGCACGTCGGGGGACCGTGGTGGCGATGGCCCGTTCATTGCCACCGGTTCGTCGGCGGACGACACCGACTAGACCCATGCCCCGAGGGGAACTGGGAGCGCCGACCGGGATCGTGGACCTCCGTGGGGTCCACCTCATCCCGGGTACGGGTGTGTGCGTTGCCGTGCCCCTGCCTCTCGACGCCATCAGGATCGGCGGGGAGGACTACGCGCCGCATCCGCCCGAGGTGGTGGCGGAGATCGATGTCGGATCGTCGGGGTCCGGATTGGTGCTCCGGCTGAGGTTCGCGACCACCCTCCGCGGACCGTGCCAGCGCTGCCTCGGAGACGCATCGTTCGATGTGGACGTCGATGCCGAGATCGTCCAGACTCCCCCGCGCGGCGGGGCGGTCCGGTCCGCCGACGACCCCGACACCGCGTATTTGGTGGGCCCGGCCCAGATGGATCTCGACGTTCCCGCCTGGGCGCGTGACGCGATCGCCGAGATCGTGCCGATGTCGGTGGTCTGCCGCGCGGAGTGCAAGGGGCTCTGCGCCGGCTGCGGTCACGACTTGAACGACATGCCCTGTGCCTGTGTGGATGATGATCGTGACCCACGCTGGGCGGCGCTGTCGGCACTCGCGGACCAGACCCGGGGGAAACGCGACGACCACCAATCGTGACATTCGCCCGCCGACGCTCTTGCCCGTGACGCGTGGAAGGCGCTAACCTCCCGCGTCGTTCCGGACCAGGTCCCACGAGGAGCCATCTTGGCCGTTCCAAAGCGCAAGACCTCTCACGCCCGTCGTGACAAGCGGCGTGCAACTCACGCCATCTCGGCAACCCGTCTGGGTCGCTGTCCGCGCTGCACCGCCCCGGTGATGCCCCACCATGTCTGCATGGCGTGTGGTCACTACAAGGGTCGTGCGGTCGTGGACGTCGGCACCTGAGCACGGCATCCGGGTGACGTCGCCCGAATCCGGCCCGGTCGTTGTCGCGGTTGACGCGATGGGCGGTGACGCGGCACCCGAGGTCCCGGTCGCGGGCGCCCTCGCTGCGGCCCGTGAGGGAGTGGGGATCCTCCTAGTGGGGGACGCCGACACACTTGAGGGAATCCTCGCCACCCACGGCGACGTGCCCGCGAACGTCGAAGTCGTGCACGCGTCCGACCGCATCCATTCGGCGGAGGATGCGGTCAGGGCCGTCCGCACGAAGCCCGACGCGTCGATGGTCGTGGCATGCCGTCTCGTGCAGGAGGGGCGAGCGGAGGCCGTGGTGTCCGCCGGGAACACCGGCGCCATGCTGGCGGCATCCACGCTCATCCTGCGCCGCCTGCCCGGTGTCATCCGCCCGGGCCTCGCGGTGCCCATGCCTTCTATCGCGGGTCCTATCGTCATGATCGACGGTGGCGCCAACGTCGAGTGCCGCCCCGAGTATCTGCAGCAGTTCGCCGTCATGGGCCGTGTTCTCGCCCGTGACATCATGGGCATCGAGGATCCGACCGTGGGAATTCTCACGATCGGTGAGGAGGCCGGCAAGGGCACCGAACTCGTGCAGCAGGCGTACGCGCTCCTTGAGGGGAGCCCGGGGTTCGTGGGGAACATCGAGGGGCGCGACATCCCCCGGGGCACGGCCCGCGTCATCGTCACCGACGGCTTCACCGGCAACGTCGCCCTCAAGTTGTACGAGGGCACCGCCGGCATGATCTTTCACGAGATCCGACGCGGGCTCGGGTCGAGCCTGCGTGGCAAGGCCGCCGGTGCCTTGGGCATGCCGGTGTTCGCGGGCCTCCGTAGGAACATCGATCCCGAGGCCTACGGCGGGGCGTACCTGCTGGGCGTACGTGGCATGACGGTGATCGGCCATGGCAACTCCGGCATCCGCGGCATGACCAATGGGATCCTGCGCGCCGCTCGGGGTGTGACCGAGGATGTCACCGGTCAGATCGAGGTCGCCCTCCGTGGGGGTACCCGGAACCGCTGACCCCTCGGCGGGCGTCCGGCGGCGCTGGTACGTTGGCGCCCGTTCAGCGGTATCAATCGGACACTCCAAAGGAGCAACTGGTGGATCGAGCTCAGGCCCTGTCCGAGCTTCAGGCCATCCTCGTCGAGCAACTCGGCGTGGACGTATCTGAGGTTCAGGAGTCAGCATCCTTCGCCGAGGATCTGAACGCCGACTCCCTCGACCTCGTCGAGATGATCATGGAGATGGAGGACAAGTTCGGGGTCACGATTCCGGACGAGGACGCGGAGAAGATCCTCACCGTCGGTGACGCCGTCGACTACATCACCCGTCAGTCCGGTTCCTGAGGACGCCGGACAGCCTCCCCATGGTCTGGTCGGGCTCCTCGAGCGCTTGGATCCCGAAATCCGCCAGCAGGCGCTCTCCCATCGGGAGTGGGCGCCCAGCCGGGTCGACTCGTACGAGCGCCTCGAATTTCTGGGGGATGCGGTGCTCGGCGTGGTCGTGACCACGGAACTGTTCACCCGGCACCCCGGGCATTCCGAGGGCGACCTCACCCGGATGCGTCAGTGGGTGGTGTCCCGCGAGACGTGCGCGGTGGTGTCGGACGCCTGCGGACTGGCGGACGCCATGGTGAACGCAACCCCCCGGGCGCGGCGCGCCGAGGCGGAGGCGATGGCCGGGGGCCTCAACGTGCGTGCCGCACTGGTGGAGTCGGTCATCGGGGCCGGTTGGCTGTCGGCGGGTGCCGAGGTCACCACTCAGGCGGTTCTGGAGTCGTTCGCGGACGCCATGGACCGCGCCCCCGGCCGCGGACGCGACCCGAAGTCGGCGCTTCAGGAGCAGGTGCAGGGCACCGGTGACCGTGTGGAGTATGAGATCACCGGTCAGGACGGACCCCCGCAGGATCGGACGTTCCACGCGCGAGTCACCCTCTCGGGAAACGCCATCGGACGTGGTTCGGGGCGGTCGAAGCAGGCGGCGGAGCAGGCCGCCGCTGCCGCCGCGCTCGACTCCCGTCGGACGGGACCCTGACGTCGTGCTGAGGCGACTGCGGATCAAGGGCTTCAAGTCGTTCGCCGACCCGGTCAACCTCGAGTTCGGCCCCGGGCTCAACGTCATCGTGGGCCCCAACGGGTCGGGGAAGAGCAACGTGTCGGACGCCATCGCCTGGGCGTTCGGCGAACAGCGCGCGGGCCATCTCCGCGCCCCGGCGATGCACGACGTCCTGTTTTCCGGTGGCGAGGGCCGGCCGCCCGTGGGCATGGCCGAAGTCGTCGTCACCCTTGAAGGGGACATGCTCGATGGGCCTGCCGAGATGGCCGTCTCGCGTCGTCTCACCGGCGCCGGGGAGTCCGGATACCGGCTCAACGGATCCAGCGTGCGCCTCGTCGACGTGCTCGACTCCCTCTCCACGCAGGGTCTCGGCCCTCAGTCCCTCTCCATCATTCGGCAGGGGCAGGTGGAGGTCATCTGCCAGAGCAAGCCCTCCGAGTTGCGGGCCATCCTCGACGAGGCAGCGGGAACGGGTCTTCCAAAGCGACGGCGTCATCGTGCCGAGTTGCGCCTGAAGCACGTGGACCAGAACCTCGCCCGTGCGCGCGACCTCGCGGGCGAGCTCACCTCGCGGGCCCGGTCCCTCGAGCGTCAGGCGCGTGCCGCCGAGCGTGCCGCCGAGGTGGAGGCGGACCTCACCCAGGCCCGCGCGGCACTGGTTCGCGCTCGCGCGGTGGCCGCGGGGCGGGAACTGGCAGACGCCCGACGTGCGTGTTCGACCTGCGCCGGTGAGGTGACTGCGGCGACTGCTGCCGCTGATGCCGCGCGCAGCGCCGTGGTTGTCGCCACCGAAGAGCGGGGACGGGTGGTACGGGAGCGTGACGGGGCCGTGCAGACCTCCGCCGGCCTTCGCGGCGTGTCGGAGCGGCTCGTCGGGCGCGCGGAGGTGGCCACGGGGAGGGTTGCGGTATCCGTGGATGAGTTCGGACGGCGTGGCCAGCGACGTCGGGAGGCACGCGAGGCGCTGGTCGCGGCCGAGGCCGCCGCCCTCGAGGCCGAGATCACCCGGCAGCAGGTGGAGGAGGCGGCACGGCACGCGACCGAGGAGTTGGAGCAGGCGGAGGCCACCCATCAGCGGGCCGTGGCCGAACGCGAGCGGACTCGTGAGTCGCACCGCCTTGCCGAGGCCGAGGCGGTCGCGCGCGGTGCGGTCGACGGCCGCATCATCCGTGCCACCGAGGCGATCGCGACTCTCGACGTCGCCGGTGGCCCCGATCTGCTGCGCGCGGAGCGCCGCGCCGAAATCGTGGTCGCCCGGCGCACGCGCGATGCCGAGCGCAGTGCCGCGGCCGGGCGTGACGCCGATTCCGCCCGGTCCGCACGTGCGGGGGTCGCGGCGCGCGCCGCGCGACTCACGGCCGAGGCCGTCGCTCTGGCACATGGCGATGAGCGTCCGGTTGAGGGTGTTGTGCTCGGTGATGGCATCGAGGTGCAGGACGGCATGGAACGCGCAGTCGCTGCCGCACTCGGCGACCTGGCGGACGCCCCGCTGCTCGGATCGGTGGATGACGGCATCCGCGCCCTTCGGAGTGGTGCCGTGGCCGCCGCCGTGGCACCTCCCGCCCCAGGGAAGGGGTTTGGGGCTCCGCCCACTCCGGGTGCACAGCCCGTGAGCGACCTCGTTATCGCGTGTCCGGGTCGTGCCCGTCCGTGGTTGGACGAAGTCCTCCGCGATGCATGGTTGGTGCCGAGTCTTACGGATTTGCCACCGGGCATTCGTGCCCGGGTGCTGGTGACCGCCGAGGGTCTCGCATTCCGACCGGATCTGGGCATGCTTACCGGCGTGCGCGGCCCATGGGCCGGGCGGGTGCTGCACACGCGGGCGCTGGAGAGGGCCGAGCACGCGGCGTCGCAACTCGGCGACGTCGAGCGTGCTGAGGAGTTGGCGACGGAGATCGAACGCCGGAGCGCCGGGCGTGCTCGTATCACCGCTCGTGCCGCGGAGGAATCGGAGGCCCGTCTGGTGTCTCTCCGGGCCGAGGACCGACGTCGTGCCACCCTGCGTGCGGAGGCCGTGGCCGCCCTCGATTCGGCGCGCGCCGAACTCGCGCGCCTCGGTCCGCCGCCCGAAAGCGAGCCCATCGCCCCCGAAGTCAGCGAGGATGCCGCCCGCGCGGCCCGCGTGGTACGCGACGCCGCTGCCGAGACGTCCCGTCTCGCGCACTTAGGCGCCGCGCAGGAGCGCGCACGGGCGGAGGGCATCGTTGCCCGCCGCGCGCGCGCGCGGGCTGAGGTCGAGACCCCGGACACCCCGCGTGCGGACCTCTCGGAGGTCCTTACGGCCGCCGAAGCGCTGTCGGCCGTGGCCACGGCCCTTGCCCGTCGGGCCGATGATATGGACAACCGCTCCCGGTCATTCGCCGACGTCATCACCGCACTGGATGCCACGGTGTCGCAGGCCGAGATGGCCGCCGAACACGCTGGCCGTGTGGACGCCGGCGCCGCCGCTGCTGATCGGGCGGCCGAGGTGGCATTCGCCGTCGCGGATGAGCGTGCCCGTGAGGCCGGCGTGGCGGAGGGGGCCCCGGAGCCGCCACCCCCGGCGGAGGACGACGAGCCCGCCGACACCATCGCGGACCGCGTGGAGTCCCTCGCGCTACGCCGAGCGGGAATGGGTGCCGTCAACTCGCTCGCGGCGGACGACCATGTCGAACTGGTCGAACGGGGACGGGAGACCGGCGAGGTCGTCACCGACCTTGAGCTGGCCGCCGCCGCGCTGCGTACCCAGATGGACGAGATTGACGCCCAGGTGGCCGGTGGGTTCGCCGAGGTCATGACGGCGGTGGACGAGCGGTTCCAAGAGGTCGTCGGGCTTCTCTTCCCGGGCGGTACCGGTCGGTTGCGTGTGGTCAGCGACGATGGGGAGGACGGCGTCGAGGTCGAGGTCGTGCCCGCCGGCAAGCGCGCCCGCTCGCTCGGCCTCTTTTCCGGAGGCGAGAAGTCGCTGATCGCACTGGCCTTTTGCCTCGCCATCGCGATGGCGAGGCCCACGCCCTTCTACCTCCTCGACGAGGTGGACGCGGCCCTCGACGACGCCAACCTCCGCCGCTTCCTGAGCGTCCTGCGGCGCCTGTCCGGTGAACGGCAATTCATTCTCATCACCCACCAGCAGCCCACGGTGGAGATTGCCGATCTGCTCTTTGGGGTCACGATGGGCCGGTCCGGTGTGTCGCAGGTGGTTTCCCGGCGACTGGGGGGCGACGCCGAGGGCCCCGCACGCCCATGGGTGCGCCGGCACCTGCAGGAGGCACGCGGGAGCGACGCCTCCACTGCCGCCGCCGGATGAGCGAAGACACCGGCGCGCAGGCCTCCGGGGCGTTCGCCGCTCTGTTCGGCCTCGAGTCTCCGGTGTCCGAGGTCGAGGAGGAACCGCGCCGGCGGGGACTCCTTCGGCGCCTCACTGACGGCCTCAGCCGTCCCCGTCAGGCGATCTCCCCGCAACTCGCGGGCGTGTTCGCATCCCGACTGGTGTCGGAGGACACCTGGGAGGAGTTGGAGGAGGCCCTCATCACGGCCGATTGCGGAATGGACGCCACGATGGACGTGGTGGCGTCGCTGCGCGAGCGCGCCTCCCAGGGAGTCATCACCTCGGGGAGCGGCCTTGCGCGGGCGCTCACCGACGAGATGGCGTCGCGTCTCGCTGCCAACCCCGCGCGCATCCCGCTGGGGGATGACCCGACAGTCATTCTTGTGGTCGGGGTCAACGGGAGCGGTAAGACGACGACCATCGGCAAGTTGTCCTACCGGCTTACGCAACTGGGGCAGACGGTGGTGATCGGGGCGGCCGACACGTTTCGCGCTGCGGCGGTGGAGCAGCTGGCCGTGTGGGCCGACCGGGCGGGTGCGGACCTCGTGCGCCAGTCACCCGGCGCCGACCCGGGGGCTGTGGCGTTCGATGCGGTGGCCGCGGGGAGGGCGCGCGGAGCCGATGTGGTCATCATCGACACCGCGGGCCGCCTCCAGACCCAGCACAACCTGATGGAAGAACTCCGCAAGGTGTACGGCGTCACGGGCAAGGCCATGGACGGCGCACCCCACCACGTCCTTCTTGTGATGGATTCCACCACGGGGCAGAACGGGCTGTCGCAGGCCCGGCTCTTCTCGCAGGCGGTTCCCGTGAGTGGCCTCGTGCTGACAAAACTGGACGGCGTGGCACGCGGGGGCATCGTCGTGGCCATCCACCGCGAACTCGGAATCCCCGTCACGATGATCGGGGTGGGGGAGGACATCGACGATCTCCAACCCTTCGACGCCCGGGCCTTCGCCGAGGCCATCTTCTCACCACCCTCCGGGGCCGACGCGTAACGCGGTAATCTGCCCAGCGGTGTTCGACGCCCTCTCCGACAAACTGCAGGGAATCCTCTCGGGCATTCGTGGCCGCGGAAAGTTGACTGAGGCCGACATCGAGAAGGCGCTGCGTGCCATCCGCCTGTCGCTGCTCGAGGCCGATGTGAGTCTGCCCGTGGTCAAAGAACTGACCACGGCGATCAAGGTCCGCGCCACCGGCGACGAGGTGATGTCGTCCATCACGCCCGACCAGCAGGTCGTGAAGATCGTCAGCGAGGAGCTCACCCGCCTGATGGGCGGCACCAATGTGAGCCTCGCGATGTCTCCCACCCCACCCACGGTCATCCTCATGGTGGGCCTTCAGGGATCGGGTAAGACAACGCACGCGGCCAAACTCGCGCGCCTCCTCGCGTCGCAGGGGCGTTCGCCGCTGCTGGTCGCCTGCGATGTGCACCGTCCGGCCGCCATGGAGCAACTTGCGGTGCTGGGGGAGCAGATCGGCGTGCCGGTGCACCGTGAGGACGGGGGCACCAACCCGGTGGCGATCGCAAAGGCCGGGATCGCCGCCGCGAAGCGTTTGGGGCGCGACGTGGTGCTCGTGGACACCGCCGGACGCCTCACCATCGACGCCGACATGATGGCGGAACTCGTGGCCATTCGGGATGCCATCCGGCCGACCACGGTGGTGCTGGTCGTGGACGCGATGACCGGTCAGACGGCCGTGGACGTGGCCTCCGCCTTCCAGGCCGCCGTGCAGTTCGACGGGGTCATCCTGAGCAAACTTGACGGCGACGCGCGTGGTGGGGCCGCCCTGTCCGTGCGGTGGGTTACGGGTAAGCCGATCCTGTTCGTGGGCACCGGCGAGAAGGTCGACGCCCTCGAGGCGTTCCACCCGGACCGCATGGCGTCGCGCATTCTCGGGATGGGCGATGTGCTCACTCTCATCGAGAAGGCACAGCACCATGTAGACGAACAGGACGCTAAGCGCATCGAAGAACGCATCCGCGGGGGTAACCTGACGCTCGACGACTTCTTCGAGCAGCTCCGTCAGGTACGGAAGATGGGCCCGATCGGCCAATTGATGGGCATGATTCCGGGGTTCGACAAGTCTGCGAAGATGAAGGACGTCGAGATCGATGAGCGGCGTATCGACCGTATCGAGGCCATCATCAGCAGCATGACGGGGTCCGAGCGCGCGCGTCCGGACATCATCAACGGCAGTCGCAGGCGCCGTATCGCAGTTGGAAGTGGCACGACGGTTCAGGAGATCAATCAACTTCTGGCCCAGTTCAAGCAGATGCAGAAGCTCATGAGGCGCATGGGTACGGGCGGCGGCGGTATGCCCTCCCGGTTCGGCATCTGACAGTCCGAAATTCCTAGGGAGCACAGTGGTCAAGATTCGCCTCGCCCGAGTGGGCAGTAAGAAGAACCCCATCTACCGCGTCGTGGTGTCCGACTCGCGCTCTCCGCGCGACGGCCGGAACATCGAGACGATCGGTCGCTACAACCCCCAGCCCGACCCGTCCGTTGTTGAGGTGGACATCGCGCGGGCCGACTACTGGCTCGGCAACGGTGCCCAGCCGACGGCGCCCGTGAAGAAACTCATCTCGATCGTCCGCGCACGCGGGTGAGCGAAGCCGTCGTCGCCGAGATGGTTGCCCGCATCGCGCGGGCGATGGTCGAGCACCCCGACGAGGTCTCCGCATCGGTGGGCGATGAGCGGGGTGAGCCCGTGGTGGACCTGATGGTCGCCGAGAGCGATCGGGGTCAGGTGATCGGCCGTGCGGGTCGGGGCGCGAATGCGTTTCGCGTTCTGCTCCGGGCGGCCACCGGTCCCCGCAGTCAGGGCGGCCTCGGTCTTCGAATCGTCGATTAGGGCGATGCCGGATCCGGGGGAGCAGGTCGCGATCGCGCGGCTGGGTCGCCCGCACGGACTCCGGGGGGCCATCACGGCCCATTCCGACGGCCCGACGCTCGGGACCATTCACCCCGGTGAGGAGGTGGTGGTACGGGTCGGTGGGGCCGATCGCACCCTGACCATCACGTCACGCCGTGGCGATACCCCACGGGGGATTCTCACGTTTGACGGTGTCGACCGGCGGGAGGACGCCGCGGCGCTGACAGGCGGCGAGATTCTGGTCCTCATCTCCCGTCTGCCCGATCCCCCCGACCCCGACACCTACTACGTGCGTGACCTCATCGGCTTCACGGTCGTCGCCGGCACCGAGGCGGTCGGAACGGTGGCCGACGTCATCGCGGCGCCTGCCAACGACTGTCTGGTGGTCCGTGGTGCCGCCGGCGATGTGTTGATCCCGTTTACCCACGATGCCGTGGTGGATGTGGATGAGCGGGCACGACGAGTCGAACTCCGCCACGACCTTCTTCCGACATGGGACGCGGAGGATGCCGGGTGATCGTGGACGTCCTCACCCTGTTTCCGGAGTGGTTCGACTGGATGCGGCGCCCCCGTCACCTCGCGAACGCGGCGGCGGTTGCGGGTCTGTCGGTGCGTTGCTTCAACCCACGTGATTACACGCCCCTCGGGCAGGGGCAGGTGGACGACTCTCCGTACGGCGGTGGACCCGGGATGGTGCTGCGGGTGGACGTGATGGCGGCCGCGTTGGAGGCCGTCTACGGCGTTCCTGCCGAGACGGTGCGGGACACCCGTCGCGTGGTGGTCTTGTCACCCCGGGGGCGCCCCTTCACGGATGCCGTTGCCCGCGAGTTGGCCGTGCTTCCCGACCTCACGTTGCTCGCCGGGCGCTACGAGGGATTTGACGAGCGTGTTCACGAGTACCTCGCGAACGACTGCATCAGCCTCGGCCCGTTCGTCCTAGCCGGGGGCGAGGTGGCGGCCATGGGAATCATCGATGCGATGGCCCGGCGGCTCCCAGGCGCGCTCGGCAACGCCGACAGCCTTGCCCGGGAGTCGTTCTCACCGGGCCTCGACGGACAGGTGGAGCACCCGCACTACACACGTCCGGCGGAGTTTCGGGGGTGGGGCGTGCCGCCCACCCTGCGGTCCGGGGACCACGGCCGAATCGAGGAATGGCGGCGGTCGGCGATACGTCCCGCACCTCCGGCCGGGACACTGCTACTCTCGCCGTCGCTTTCACCCCACAAGGACGCCACCGAATGACCGTTATCGAGAGCCTGGAGCGGATGCAGATCCGCGACGACATCCCCGAGTTCCGCCCGGGCGACACCGTGCGCGTGCATTTCCAGGTCATCGAGGGCCAGCGCCGTCGCGTGCAGGTCTTCGAGGGCACGGTCATCAAGCGCCAAGGGGCGTCGTCCCGTGAGACCTTCACCGTCCGGAAGACGAGTTTCGGCGTCGGCGTGGAGCGCACGTTCCCCGTCCACTCCCCCAAGATCGAGAAGATCGAGCGCACCCTCGAGGGTGATGTCCGGCGGGCCAAGCTCTACTACCTGCGCGACCGCGTGGGCAAGAAGGCGCGCGTGCGGGAGAAGCAGAACTGGATGTCGCAGCGTGAGGCCACACCCGTCGCGGTGCCGCCGGTCGAGGTGCCCGTTGTGGATACCGCGGCCGTAATCGGCGAGGCCACCGCCGCAGAGTGACCCCGGAGTGCTCCGGCACCCCACACGGATGTCCCGAGGGCCCGCCACGTCCGGGTCCTCGTGTTTCCGGGCTCGGATCCGGATCGTTCCGGCGATGGGTCGCTCCGGTGGCGACGGGACCCGGACGGCGCCGGGGATTCGTGTCCGTCGTTTCGTCCGTAGGGTGCTCCACCTGTCCGTCGGGCCGTACCGGGGACCCCGGGGTGTGACGCCCTCCGGCGGGCATGGTGGCGATCCGGGTCGGCGGGGCGACGTCGGTGTGCCCGGGTCCCGGGTCCACCTCAGGTGCGCCGCGCGGCCCGCCGCCATCCGGCTACCGTTTCCCTGTGTCCCCGCCGGCCCCCACCATGTCCGCCCTCCTCCGGCATGACTCCACTCTTGGGGTACGACGCGTGGCGGGTGTCGATGAGGCAGGGCGTGGGTGCTTGGCCGGGCCCATCGTCGCCGCCGCCGTGTGTCTCGACTTCGCGCAGCTCACGCCCGCGGCGCTGGCTGACCTCGCAACCCTCGATGACTCGAAGCGTCTGTCGCGAACGGTGCGGGCAGGTCTTGTGGGGATGGTGCTGCGTCACGCGTACCAGGTGGTGGTGGTGTCGGCATCGGCGCGTTCCATCGATGCCGATGGCCTGCACCGCACGAACCTCCGCATCATGTGCGACTGCCTCGCCGCACTCGATCCCGTCCCCGACATCGCATTTGTGGACGGGTTCTCTCTGGGCCCCGATGCACCACCGCACCACCCGGTTGTGAAGGGCGACGCCACCAGTGCGGCAATCGCCGCCGCATCGGTGATCGCGAAAGAGACACGGGATCGCCTAATGCGCGGACCCATGGCCACGGCCTATCCGGGCTACGGGTTCGAGGGCCATGTGGGGTACATCACCGCCGCTCACACGGCGGCCGTGCGACGGCTCGGCCCAAGTCCGATCCACCGGCGGTCCTTCCGGTCATCCGCCTACGGGGATGGTCTCACCCTCTTCGAGTAGTCATCGGGGGTGACATCCTCGGTGCGCCAGATGTCCCAGCCCACCCCGCGTGGGCGTACGACGATGAGATCCGGACGGATCGCGTGTCCGGCGTAGTGGGGGTGCCGTCCCACGTAGGCCACGGCGGCCCGGGCGAGCCGTTCGCGTTGTGCGGGGCGCAGGGGCGGGGCGTGGGGGTCCGTCCGGGTTCGGGTCTTCACCTCGCAGGCGGCGAGGATGCCCCGTCGCTCGGCCACGATGTCGATCTCGCCGCCGGCCCCACGCCACCCGGTGGCGAGGATGCGCCACCCCCGCCGGATCAGCCAGCGGGCAGCGGCGGCCTCTCCGGCAACTCCGAGGGCATGCGCGGGGTTCGTGTCCATTCCCCCATCGTGATCGCCCCCGGGTGGACCCTCCGACGACGTTCGTGCAAAAATCACCACGATCGAGTGCCGATCCACGTGAACTCCGGCCCCCAGTCGGCCACACTGCGGGTCAATCACCGGAACGACCCCTCTCGAGGAGGACAGATGGCCTTCGAACTCCCACCGCTCACCTACGCGTTCGACGCGCTCGAGCCGCACATCGATGCAACCACGATGGAGATCCACCACGATCGTCACCACAAGGCGTATGTGGACAACGCCAACGCCGCACTCGCCGACACCCCGTGGGCCACGTCCTCCGTAGAGGAGGTCGTCACGAGCCTCGACGAGATGCCCGACGACATCCGCATGGCGGTGCGGAACAACGCTGGCGGTCACTACAACCACTCGCTCTTCTGGGAGATCATGGCTCCGGGCGGGCCCGCCGCCCCGAGTGGAGCGCTCGAGGCCGCCATCGTGTCGGCCTTCGGCTCGGTGGAAGACATGACGGCCGCCGTGAACGGTGCCGGCGTCAAGCGCTTCGGATCGGGCTGGTCGTGGCTGGTTGTCTCGGGCGGAACTCTCGAGGTCATGTCCACGCCCAACCAGGACACCCCGCTCGCACAGGGGATGACCCCGATCCTCGGTGTCGACGTGTGGGAGCACGCCTACTACCTCACCTATCAGAACAAGCGTCCGGCCTACCTCGCGGCGTGGTGGAACGTGGTCAACTGGGATGTGGTGGCCGCGAAGTTCGAAGCCGCCTAGATCTCATTCCGGTCACGGCCCCCGCACGTGTGTGGGGGCCGTGACCGCCTCGTCTGTCCCCTGATGCACTCGTAGTGAGATTGACGCGATCCGGGGGCGCATGCTGGCGGCGTGGTCGCCCGCATCGTCAGCCCGGCCCTCGTCGGGCTCGACACCGCCACCGTGGAGGTGGAGGTGGACCTCCGGCCCGGGCTGCCCGGGTTCCGAA
Source organism: Thermoleophilia bacterium (assembly GCA_009694365.1). Taxonomy (GTDB): domain Bacteria; phylum Actinomycetota; class Thermoleophilia; order Miltoncostaeales; family Miltoncostaeaceae; genus SYFI01. The sequence goes on from SHVE01000013.1 coordinate 48,456, forward strand.
TCGTGGGCCTCCCCGACACCGCCGTGCAGGAGGCGCGCGAACGGGTACGCAGCGGTCTGGTAAACCAAGCCTTCGACCTGCCCCCCATTCACATCGTCGCCAATCTCGCTCCGGCCGACCTGAGAAAGTCGGGTCCGCAGTACGACCTGCCCATCGCCCTTGCGATCCTCGTGGGGTCGGGGCAGGTACGCCCGGGAGTGCTGACGGGCACGGGGGCGGTGGGCGAACTCGCCCTCGATGGAAGCCTGAGGCCCGTCCCGGGGGTCCTCGTTATGGCCGAGCATGCGGCGCGCCGGGGGTGGCGGCAGTTCCTCGTGCCCGAGGCTAATGCCGAAGAGGCGTCCCTCGTTCCGGGAATCACCGTGCTCGGGGTGCGCAGCCTGCGGCATGCGGTGGACGTGGTGGAGCGAACCGCGATGCCTGTGGTTGTCGCCGGGGACGCGGCAACCTTGCTTCAGGGCGCGGAGCCGGCGGGTCTGGGCGACCTCACGGACGTACGGGGGCAGGGGGACGCCCGTCGCGCGCTCGAGATCTCGGCCGCCGGAGCCCACTCGGTGCTGCTGATCGGACCACCGGGTGGTGGAAAGACCATGCTTGCGCGGCGCCTACCGGGCATCATGCCGCCGCTCGGGGTGGGCGAGGCCATCGAGATCACCAGAGTGCATTCGGTGGCCGGGATTCTGCCCCCGGGGAGCTCCCTTGTCACCCGGCGTCCCTTCCGGGCTCCGCATCACACCATCTCGGCTCCCGGACTCGTGGGAGGTGGACGGGTACCGCGCCCCGGGGAGGTGAGTCTCGCGCATCTGGGTGTGCTGTTCCTCGACGAGGTCTGCATGTTCCCGCCGGCGGCCCTCGATGCGCTGCGTCAGCCGATGGAGGAGGGTCTCATCGACATCACGCGTGCCTTCGGAAGCGCACGCTTCCCGGCCGAACCGGTGTTGGTGTGCGCCGGCAATCCGTGTCCGTGCGGCTA